>JAJRYM010000125.1 GCA_024275775.1 Nitrospirota bacterium | reverse complement strand
GCGCTCGGCTCGTGGGGCAACCTCGTTGTTCTGCCAAAACATCTGCTGGAAGGAAAAGATATCACCAAATCGGCGCTCACGCGCAAACCTGTAGGGCTTGGGCCATACAGGTTCATGGAATGGAAAACGCAGGAGCGGATAATCCTGGAAGCCGACCCCGGCTTTTTCGAAGGGAAGCCGAACATAACGCGCTATGTTTACCGCGTGACTCCGGATACCGCCACGCAGTTTCTGGAGCTGAAAGCCGGCGGCATCGGGATGATGGGGCTTACGCCGATTCAGTACAAAAAACAGACCGGTACGAAATTTTTCCGGGAAAATTTTCAGACTTTCCGCTATCTCGGCAACGGCTACACCTATCTCGGATTCAACCTTAAAAAAGAGCTTTTCAAGGACGTGCGCGTTAGAAGAGCAATCTCTTACGCCATCGATAAAAAAGAAATCATCGAAGGCGCCCTGCTGGGGCTGGGCAAACCGGCTACGGGGCCCATCAAGCCGGGAACATGGGCATATAATCCGAACGTGAAGAAATATACATACGACCCCGAAAGAGCGAAGGCGCTATTGGCGGAAGTCGGCTGGAAAGATAGCGACGGCGACGGGATACTCGATAGAGGCGGCAAAAAAATGGCCTTTACCATCGTAACGAACCAGGGCAACAACCAGCGCAAAAAAGCCGGAGAAATTATTCAGAGACGATTAAAAGCGATCGGGATAGACGTGAAACTGAGGGTTATAGAGTGGGCTTCCTTCATCAAGGAATTCATCAATAAAAGAGAGTTCGACGCCACGATACTTGGATGGTCTCTTTCCCCGGATCCCGACCAGTACGATATCTGGCATTCGTCCAAAACGGGCGAAGCGGAGTTTAATTTCATCTCCTATAAAAATGAAGAGCTGGACGCCCTCCTTGGAACGGGAAGGCATACCTTCGATAGGGAAAAGCGCAAAAATGCCTATTTCCGGATTCAGGAAATACTTGCCGACGAACAGCCTTACGTTTTTCTTTACGTTCCGGAATCTCTGCCGGCGGTAACAAAACGGGTGCACGGCATAGAGGTGTATCCCACCGGTATAGGCTACCGGTGGCCGAACAAGTGGTGGATACCGAAACCGTTGCAAATGTATACATTCTGAGGATTATGAAACAGCGCGCGTTAACACAGGAGCGGGGAAAATGAAAAAGGCGGCCGCTATTATTCCGGCGAGATTCGGGTCAACCAGATTTCCCGGCAAAGCGCTGAAAAACCTTCACGGAAAACCGGTAATATTGCATGTGGCGGAAAAAGCCTCTTTGTGCAAAACGGTCGGAAAGGTTATTGTGGCGACGGATGACAACCGGATACTGGAAACGGTACAATCGGCCGGTTTTACGGCAAAGCTGACCGGCCGGGAACATCGCTCCGGCACCGACAGGATAGCCGAAGTTGCGCGGGAAATTGAGGAAGAGATTGTGGTAAACATACAGGGAGACGAACCGATGATAGACCCCGAATCGGTTGACCTCGCGGTTAACGAGCTTTTGAGGGATGAGAACCTCATGGTCTCAACCCTGCGCGTCCCTATCGGCGAGGAAGAATATAAAAACCCCAACGCGGTGAAAGTGGTTACCGACAAAAACAGCATGGCGCTTTACTTTTCACGCGCCCCCATCCCATACCACCGGAGCGGGCTGGAGAAGATGCGCGTCTTCAAGCATCTCGGCATATACGTTTACCGCCGCGAGTTTCTGCTGGAATTCGCCGGCATGGAACCGACGGAACTCGAGATGGCCGAGAAGTTGGAACAGCTGAGAATTCTGGAAAACGGAATCGGGATAAAAGTGGTAACCGCAAAAATGGACAGCATCGGAATCGATACGCCCGAAGACCTTGCCAAGGCGGAGGAGCTTATGAATGTCTAAATTCATATTCGTCACCGGCGGCGTCCTATCATCGCTTGGCAAGGGGCTTTCGGCCGCTTCGATAGGCGCTCTGCTGGAAGCTAACGGGCTTAAAGTAACATTCATAAAACTGGATCCGTACATAAACGTCGATCCCGGTACGATGAGCCCCTATCAGCACGGGGAGGTGTTCGTAACCGACGACGGAGCGGAAACGGATCTCGATCTCGGCCACTACGAACGGTTCGTTTCAACCCGGATGGGAAAGAAGAACAACGTAACCACGGGCAAAATTTACGACACCGTTATCAATCAGGAAAGAGAAGGCAAATATCTGGGCAAAACCGTTCAGGTGATTCCGCATATAACCGACGAGATAAAAAAGCGGGTGCGGCTGGCTTCGGAAGGGTACGACGTTACCATCGTTGAGATTGGTGGGACGGTGGGCGATATTGAATCGCTTCCCTTTCTCGAAGCGATGCGGCAGTTCCGCATCGACGCGGGGCACGCTAACATTGTTTTCATCCACGTTACGCTTGTCCCGTTCATAGAAGCGGCCGGAGAGCTTAAAAGTAAACCTACCCAGCATTCCGTAAAAGAGCTTCGTGAAATCGGCATTCAGCCGGATATTCTGCTGTGCAGAGCGACCATGGCTATTCCGAAAAGCATGAAGGACAAAATAGCTCTTTTCTGCAACGTCAAGGCGGAAAACGTAATAACCGCCAGGGATGTGAAAAGCATTTACGAACTGCCAGCCGTTTTTCACAGAGAAAGGCTCGACAAAATCATTCTTGAGGCGCTCGACCTCAAACTGGAGCGGGTGGAACCAAAACAGTGGCAGGAAATCGGCGAGAAGGTCTCCAAGCCGGAAAAAGAGGTTACCATCGCTATTGTAGGAAAATACGTAGGGCTCCAGGAGTCGTACAAAAGCCTGATGGAAGCTCTAACGCACGGCGGGATAGCCAACGGCGTAAAAGTGGATATCCGGTGGGTGGATTCGGAAGATATAGAAACTGAAGAAATCATAAGCGGGCTGAGGGGCGTTAACGGCATCCTTGTTCCGGGCGGATTCGGCATCCGCGGCGCGGAAGGAAAAATAAACGCCGTAAGGATAGCAAGGGAAAAGAAGGTTCCGTTTTTCGGGATATGCTTGGGCATGCACTGCGCCGTTATCGAATACGCGCGCAATGTATGCGGAATGAAAGGAGCCGACAGCGCCGAGTTCTCGCCGGAGGCGGAAGAGCCTGTTATAGCCCTTCTGCCGGGACAGCTTGGCAAAAACATGGGCGGAACGATGCGGCTCGGTTCGTATCCCTGCATCGTGAAAGAAAATACCCATACAAGCAGAGCCTACGGCGGTCTGCGGATTGAGGAACGGCACAGGCACCGGTACGAATTCAACAACCGCTACATGGAAAAACTTGAGCAGGCGGGGCTTGTGATAGCCGGTCTGTCACCTGACAAAAAACTTGTGGAAATAGTGGAGATAGCCGATCATCCATGGTTCGTGGCGGGACAGTTCCATCCGGAATTCAAATCGTCTCCCCTTTCCCCCCACCCTCTTTTCACGGCGTTCATAGAGGCCGCCGGCAAGATGGAATATCTGCTGTAATGACACAGGCTAAAGTTCTAAAAATCGGGGACGTGAAAATCGGCAACAACCTGCCGCTTACCCTCATTGCAGGCCCATGCGTGATTGAAGACGAAAAAAGCGCCCTGGTCGCCGCCGAAAAACTGAAAAGAATAACATCGGATCTGAAGATAGGGTTTATCTACAAATCCTCGTACGACAAGGCAAACCGCTCCTCGCTCGATTCGTTCCGCGGGCTCGGCGTGCGCCGGGGGCTTTCAATCCTGCAGAAAGTGAAACAGAAATGCGATGTGCCAGTCTTATCCGACGTTCATAATGAAATGGAAATCCCGGCCGTCAGCGAAGTGCTGGACGTGATTCAGATACCGGCGTTCCTCTGCAGGCAGACCGATATTCTGGTGGCCGCGGCGCGAACCGGCAAAATCGTAAACATCAAAAAAGGGCAGTTCATGGCGCCTGACGACATGAATTCCGTTATCGCAAAGATAACCAAATCGGGCAACAACAGAATTATGATTACGGAACGAGGCACGAGCTTCGGGTATCATAACCTCGTAAGCGATTTCCGCTCTCTCCCGATACTTGCGCAAACCGGGTACCCTGTGATTTTTGACGCCACCCACTCCGTACAGCTTCCCGGAGCCAAAGGGAGTTCATCTGGAGGTGACAGAAAATTTGTTCCTTTTCTGGCGCGCGCGGCGGCGGCGGTCGGCACGGCCGGAATATTCATGGAAGTCCACCCCGACCCGGATAACGCCCCTTGCGACGGCCCTAATATGCTGAAACTAAAAGATGTTCCTAGACTTTTGGAAGCTCTGATTGAGATTGACAAAATAACCAAAAAATTATAAAAAAGAGTAGAAATATAAGGGGAATATCGCAAAAAACTTTTTTAAAACAATAAAAAAGGTTTTCTTTCGCAAGGTTTTTTTGTATATTTTCTTTCTGGAGTAAGCAGTAACTATTTTTGAGGGGAGAGTATATGTCGATCGAAAAATTTGGACCGCATCAATGGCTTATTACGGCCGGCGGAGTGCCCGCCTATTTCATCTATAGGCTTTTAAAGGGAACCGTGGGCATCTACGACGAAGGTGTGAAAGTAGCCACCGTAGAAGTGAAAGAGGGAGACGAGCCCAAATTTATCGGCTTTATCGCCACCCTTAGCAAGGACCTTGTTCACAGGGCTTCCGTCAGAACCGAAACGGAAATTGAAGTGGATACGCACTACATAGATCATATACGCGGTCTCATCGAACATGAAACCTCGGAAAAAATGCGGGACGACATACAGAAAATGATTGAGATTATCAGCGCGGTAAACCAGGTAAGAAGCCTGCAAAAGAGAATTTCCTGCATGCCGAGAGTTGAGCTAACGGTTCCGGAAAATACAAGCCCGGATCTGAAAAATATTATGGGAGAGCTGGAGAGGCTCTACAAGGAAGTCCTCGAAGATAAACTCTGCCGAATTTAAGGGTTCAGTATTTGTAGAAAAAGGCCGGCGCTTTCGTCGGCCTTTTTTTTTGCGCCGAGGTCAGCCTTTGCCAAGTTTGCGCGCGGCCTCTTTGGCGTGATAGGTTAAAATCATGTCCGCGCCTGCGCGTTTGATGGAAAGAAGAATTTCCATCATCACCCGCTCCCCGTCTATCCACCCTTTTTCGGCGGCGGCTTTGACCATGGAAAATTCGCCGCTTACGTTATAGGCGGCAACCGGAAGCGAAAATTCGTCCTTAACCCGGCAGATAATATCCATATAGGCGAGCGCCGGTTTAACCATCACGATGTCGGCGTTTTCCTGTATATCGAGAAAAACCTCTCGCATGGCTTCCCGGCTGTTCGCGGGATCCATCTGGTATGTCGAACGGTCGCCGAACTGAGGGGCTGAATCACACGCTTCCCTGAACGGGCCGTAAAAGCCGGATGCGTACTTCGCCGAGTAAGCCATAATCGGCGTGTCGGAAAATCCCTCCCGGTCCAGCATCTTCCTGATATGCCCTATCCTGCCGTCCATCATGTCGGAAGGCGCCACCATATCGGCCCCGGCGCGCGCGTGGGAAACCGCCATCTCCCCCAACACCTCAAGCGTGGGGTCGTTGAGCACCCTGCCGTCTTCGACTATTCCGCAGTGGCCGTGATCGGTATATTCATCTATACAGACGTCCGTTATCACGATAAGCTCCGGCGCGGCGGTTTTTATCTCCTTAATCGCGTTCTGCACCACGCCGTCCGGGTCAATCGCGCTTGAGCCTGTCGCGTCCTTCGTCTCCGGTATTCCGAAAAGGATTACCGCCGGAATGCCTAGTGAAACTATCTCCCGCGCTTCGTCCGCCAACATATCGACCGACAGCCTGAAATTGCCCGGCATGGAGGATATTTCGTCCCGCACCGATTCGCCGAAAGTAACGAAAATCGGATAGATGAGATCGTCAACGGAAAGTTTCGTCTCGCGCACCATCCGGGCTATCCCTGAAGAATTCCTCATTCTTCTGGCGCGATATTCAGGAAATTTCATTAAGCGATTCTAACCCGCTTATTTAAGAAAATAAAGCATGCAGGTAATTAGAGATACTCGGAAAGGCCCAGCCGCTCTATTTCATGCACGAGGGATTTTATCTCCTGCGAGCGGTCTTTCCGGCAGATAAGGAGCGCATCGTCAGTTTCGATAATGATAAGGTTCTCCACGTCTAACAGCGATACAAGCTTTTTGGAGTGAACCGTGTTTCCTTCCGCCCGTATCGCTATTACACGGCTTCCGAGGGTTCTGTTGCCATGCTCGTCCGGCTCCCACAGATCGTCGAGCGCTTCCCACGAACCGACGTCGTTCCATTTGAAAGAAGCGGCCACCAGCACCGTTGACCCGCCGGATTTTTCCATAACTCCGTAGTCGATGGAAACGGGAGTGACAGACTCATAAAAATCTTTAAGCGCGGTTTCGTCCTTGCCGCTCGCTGAGAAAACTTCCCAAGCCGAATAAAGCTCCGGCAGGCAGTGTTGTATTCTTTCCATCAGAACGTCCGCCCGAAATACGAACATCCCGCTGTTCCATAGGTATCGCCCGGAATCGACGTAAAATTTGGCCTTTTTGCGGTTAGGTTTTTCCATGAAAGATCTCGCTCGAAAAACCGTTCCGGATATATGCTCTCCCACTTCAATGTAGCCGTAACCGGTTTCGGGCCTCGATGGCCTTATTCCGAAAGTTACAAGCAGTTTCTCTTTTTCGGCTACCTCGCCCGCCGTTATCATGTCGGCAAGGAATTTGTCGTTCGGGCCTATAACGTGGTCGGCCGGCAGGACCGTCATAATCGCGTTCGG
>JAJRYM010000124.1 GCA_024275775.1 Nitrospirota bacterium | reverse complement strand
TGACGCGTCGAATACGTTCAGGTGAAACGAACCGAAAATATCTACCAGAAAATATACGCACCATCTTCCCGCCACGAGGTAAAGGAGCGCCAGAAGCATCAGTTTAACTCCGTCGAGAGCGATGCTGTTTTTATCCTTGCAGAGGAACAGGTTATCGAGATACGCGTACCCCTGCCCGATCATGCTTTCCTTGTTCCAGCTCGGAATCGTCGCCGGGTTGAAAAATACCGCCAGGTATCTGCCGAAAGAAAGGTTTGCCGGCACCAGGCCGTCTTTATAATCGATATGGTAAAGAATAAGACGTTGCCAATGCCAAAAAGCGAGAAACAACCCCATCGGAATTTCCCACGACCAGCCGGTGGAAGTTTCAATAAGGAGTCCGATCAGTACCGATAACGTCGGAAACTGCGTTACGCCACTGCGAAGCGCGCCGGTGAATCTGCCCGAAAAAATAAACGGCAAAAGAATGAACCGATAAATCACCAACCCGGAAACAACCGCAAGCGGAAGACAGAATATGTTACCGCCGCCGAAACCGGCCCACCAGAGAAGCCCGGCGAAAGCCCCCCAGCTTAGAGGGTTATCTTTTTTCGGGTGGAGCGTCAGGTAAACAATCAGGTGCGACCAGACAAGTCCCGCCGTTTTTTCCGGGCCGTAGAGAATCAGAATCATTCCGATTGCCCAACAAGCCAGAGTCGTTTGCTTCCAGCGAACGGGCAGGTAATAGACCAGCAGGAACCCGCCTATGGCCAGAATATAAAAGATTAGCCGCTCATCGTCGTTGGAGCCGAACCTGTCTGTATAGGAAATTGTAATATTCGAATCCACGTTATGGTCGGCGTCAAAAACATGCCCGATTTCCACGCCCGATTGGCCGGCCAACTGTTCCGGCATAGGCAGGCCGAGCGATTGCGCGGCATGCGTGAAGAGGTAAATATAGATAAAGAATACAGCGACGACTAAAAGGACGACGACATGATTATGCCCGTTGTTTTTTTCCCTTTCCTCGTCAGTCAGACCTTTTTTTTGAAAGAGGCTTGCCATGAGCTGAGGTAATTATTCCTGGCTCATATGTTTTTGAACAAGTTCGGCTATGGAATCGATGTTCTGAAAATTCGAACCCTGAATATCCGCCCGGTTCAGATAAACGCCAAACCTGGATTCCATGAAAAGTATGATTTCCACTATCCGAACGGAATCTACGAACCAGTTATCCAGAAGGTCGACTTCATCGGTCAGTTCCGCTTCCTGATCGGGAAACTCCTCCAACAGAAATTCCTTTATCTGTTTTTTTATTTCAGAATTGTCCATATATTCCGCCTCACAGAAAAAGTGCCGCCCACCCGGCACTATTTTTTTTCAGTCTCTCTGGTTTTATTTAAGCCGCGCACGTAGGATGCCCATAACATTTTTCTGTCAATCTTTTTGTTGGCCGTAAGTGGAAACGTTTCCAGTTGAACATACCGCCGGGGAATCATGTAATTCGGCAGTGCGCTTGCGAGATGCCGCCGCAATTCTCCAGAGGCAACAGGCGCGGAGGCGGAAAAAAAGGCGACTATCTCGCTGTTTTCCGCATCGTATTGAACGGAGCAGGTTTCGACGAACTCCGCCTTCAACAGTGCGTTTTCAACGTCGCCCGGCTCGATGCGCTGGCCGAGGTGTTTGAACTGGTGATCCTTCCTTCCGACCAAGTATAGCAAGCCATCGCCTGAAGAGAGGTATCCCAGATCGCCCGACCGATAAAAAATGTCCCTATAATAAGAATGCTCCGGGTTTTGAATGAATTTTTCTTTTGTCAGCTCGGGGTTGTTCCAGTATCCCGGCGATACGCCCAAACCGCCGATGCAGATTTCACCCGTTTTGTCTTTTTCATAAATCGGTCGGCCGTTATCATCAAGAATAATTATTTTGACATTCCTGCACGGCTGTCCTATCGGAACCTTTTCCAAACCGCCCAGCTCGTCCCCGAAAATCCAGTATGTGGCGTCGACCGTGGCCTCCGTCGGCCCGTATAAATTCGTAAGGAGCGCGTCGGGAAAAAGCTCCCTCAGCTTTTTAAGAATTTTTAACGGCATCGGCTCGCCCGCGAACAGCAGTTTCTTCAGAGACAACTCTTTCGAGCAGTCCAGCAGATTGAGCGCAACGAGATGCGTGTAAACCGACGGGACGAAAAAGGTAAGGGTTACCCGGTTTTCTATAAGGTAATCCACAAGAGTTCCCGGGAAGCGGTAAAATTTTTCGGGAATTATATGGAGCGAACAACCGCGCGCGAACGTCATGTACATGTCAAAAATAAAATGGTCGAAAAAAAGCGGGGACTGGTTGCCTATCACCTCTTCGTGATTCACATCATAAGTATCGGCGGCCCACTCAATGTAATTTATGACGGAAAGATTCGAAACCGTAACCCCTTTCGGAACGCCGGTAGTGCCGGACGTGAACATGACATAAAGCGGTTCCCCGCTTGCGCGGCCGGCCAGACTGCCCATAAGACTTTTCTCGAGACCAGAAGTTTCCTCCGGGCCTCCGTTTGCTTTCAGCGCGATTTCACGGCCGTCAACGGTGAAACCCCCTTCGGCATATTCGATAAGATGGTGTTCGCCTAGCTCCTTTAGCATGATTTCGCGCCGAGCGGGCGGAACGTTCGTATCGACCGGCACGAAAACATAACCGGCCAGCTGGACGGCCGATATGGCTTTCACCGCGTGAATCGATTTGGGAATGCTTATGGCTACAGGTGCGGAATCGGAACCGAATAAGGTTTTTAAAACGTCCGCCAGCAGTAAAGCCTGCGACCAAAGCTCGCCGAAAGTTATTTCTTTCCCGTCATGGTATATCGCTGTTTTTTCCGAATGCCTTAGGGATGAATGATATAGATATTCAATAGCGAGCGACTGCAATTAACCTCCCGATTAACAGACATAAACTTTGCGATTCGATAATGCGCGGGTTTTTAATGAATGGCGCACCGGACAACGGCTATATTATAGTGTGCCTGAATTTGACTGTAAACTGAGAAGCCGGCGGACGGTTATGGATAAGAAAAAATTCGATTTTAAAGTTCTGTTTTTCAGGATTGCAATCGTTTTGGGGATTCTCCTGCTTGCCGGAGAGCTGATTCTGTTGCGGTTCGACTATATAACGGAGCATCTATACGCCGGGCTGGTTAAGGACCCGCCCCGCTCCCCGCCCGATGGGCGCGTGATTGTCGCTCCGGCGGACGGCACCGTCCTCTATATCAAAGAGGCGAAAAACGGCGTAATACCGGAGATAGTCAAGGAGGGGGTGCCTGTTCAGGTTAATGAACATCTCAAAAGTTCGGTAGAATCGCCGCCGTTTAACGGAATCCTTGTCGGCATCTATATGCACAGCCAGGGGGTGCATATTAACCGCATTCCCTTAACCGGAAAAATTGAAAGCATCTCGGTTTATAACGGGCCTTACCTAAGCATGAATTCCGTGGAATCCAAAATTGTGCTGACTCAATTACTCCCCGGCTGGATATCCGTCAAAAAACTTATCGGTCTGCCTCCGTTCGATATTGCCGACCGTGCGGATTACATCCTTAAAAGCGCCAGAGACAGCACATTGATCCGCGATGCCAGGGGACTCCGTATTTATATAACCCGCATAGCCGATTATTACGTAGGCCGGCTCCTCACATGGGTGAAAGAAGACCAATCGGTTACTACGGGGCAGAAGTTCGGCTATATTTCATGGGGCTCGCAGACCGATATTCTGATTGAAAGCAGTCCCGGATTATCGGTTGCAGTAAAACCTGGCGATCACGTAAAAGGGGGAGACACAGTTATTGCGGAATATTAGTCGAAAGGAAATCGCCCTGTTTATCTATTTTCTCGGCCTGGGCCTGTTTTCCTGCGTTTACAGCGATGAGCTCGCCTGGAGCTTGAAGGAATTCCCGAGATATCTCGGCAACTCTATCAGCGCCCAGAGCTCGGCGGATGACCTGCTGAGATTGGCCAAGCGGTCGTACTTCAAAAAAAAGGATGCCAAAACCGCGGAGTCCCAGGCGCTCGAGGGATTGAAAATCGATCCGTATCTGTTCGGCGCGTATGAACTGTTATCGATAATTTATTATGATAAGCATGATTACCCCAAAGCGCAGTCCGTCTTGGAAAAGCTGAACAAAAAGGATCCCACAAACCATCGTGCCTATTTGAGACTCTCTGTTTTGTATGAGAAAACCGGACGGGAAGAATCCGCCTGCCTTATCCTGAAAGAAGGGGAGAAAAATTTTCAGCATTTCATAAAGCAATATCGGCCTGCGGGGATTCCTAATGAATCCGATAAACGAGAAATGACGAAATATGAAAAAAAATCGCTTAAAACTTATAAGAAATTTCAAACAGGTTTGAAGAAAATTAAATCGAGGCGGGAGATTGTATGCGGGCCCGCCGAGCACGCGCCCGGCATGGCGGAACCTCTGCCGGTTGCCAAGAAAGCCGGCGGCGGGTAGTGATTTATTGCCCGCCGCGCACGCAACGCGCATTATAGAGGCTGGCTTTATCATCGTAGTTAACGTTGCCGTTAGAGAAGTTTACGCCCCACGCGTCAGATGGGCGGCTGGCGTAAGTAGTGGACGACCAGTAAGGAACAAGATGTGTCCCGGGGAAATATGCGGCGTTTATAGCCGGATTGTAAACCGAATAGTCAGCGAGCGATTGAAGCTCGTTTACATTCGGAAGACGCCAGTCGGCATGGGACGCAAGAGAAAGCCCTTCGCAGTAGGTGATGGCCTCCAGCATAGTGAGTGCGTTATCGTTATATTGTTGCCATATCAGCGTAGTCACATTATCGGTCACCGTTCCATCGCCGTTATCGGTAAAGCTCTGGCTCGACTGTCCGCCTCGCACACAGCGCGCATGGAAGCCGGCGGTCTTAGCGTAAAAGTAGACGTAGCCTAGATAGAAACCGTCGTACCACGCAAAAGACGTACTGCCGGCATATGCAGTGGACGACCAGTAGGACGAAGGAACGGTGTTCGGAAAATAGGCGGTCTTTATGGTGGGGTTATATGTGCCGTAGTTGGCGATGGACTGAAGCTCGCCGGGGGCCGGCAGTCTCCAGTCGGTGTGCCCGGCAAGCGATAGATTTCCACACACGTTTGTGGCGCCGTTAGGATTATATGCGGCGTCGGCCGTTCCCGTGGCCTCGTACCAGTTGTAGGTTGCCGGCGCACCGCCGCTACAGTCGGCAGAGGTTTGCCCCTCACTGCATTTCTCCCACATAAGGCCGGTAACGTTATCCGTCACCGTGCCGTCGCCGTTATCGGCATAGGAGGGCGGATTAATCGTGTAGTCGTTATCTTCGCCGAAGGTAGCCGTATAAGAGGTCGTTTGTCCGGTGTCCGGCACTTTCCTTACGGGAATGCCCAAAACTTCCGAGGAAGCCGCGCTTTCTTCCCCTGCTTTCACTGCCGTAACCACATAATAGTATGCCGTGCCATTAATCAAGCCGGTGTGGGTATACGGAGAAGAGACGCCGGTTATTTGGGCGCCCGTCGAGACGGTCACACCGCTGGAAGTCGACCAATAAAGATTATACGACGTAACTTTGCTCACACCGTTCCAGCTAATCGTATTCTGCGCGTTGCCGCCCGTAACCGCAACACCTGTTGGGGCGGCAAGCGCGGTTGTAAAACTCCAACCTGTCGCGGCAATCCGATTAGTCGCCGGATCCTTGATTCCCGTCGTTAAGGAAACCGTATAGGTTGTGTTGTTCGTCAAACTGGCCGCAGGGGTGAAGGTGGCAATGGTGTTGCCGCCGCTGAAAGTAATCGTTCCGGTAACGCCGTTGTTTACCGTAAAAGTGGCGGTTGTAATCGTGCTCGTGTCCATCGCCTCAGAAAAGGTGGCGGAAATCGTTGCATTTACAGGCACGCTGGTAACGCCGTCAGTCGGGCTTTTGAAAGTTACGGTCGGCGCGGTGGTATCGAAGGTGTAGGTCTCCGTTTTGACCGTTTCGCTGTTCCCCGCGCCATCCACCGCGAAGAATTTCAGCGTGGTCGCGGCAGATATGCCGATAGCGCTAGAAAAGATGGATGAAGCTGTAGTCGGCGCGGTTCCGTCCGCGGTGTAGTAAATAGTCCCCGCCTCATTGGCTGTAAGCGTTACCAACTGCGCGGAATTATATATTCCCCCGGCAGGAGAAGCTATAGTTACCGGCGCATCGATATCGATTTTTACATCAATCGTAACCGGTATTGCCAGCTCGCCGGTAATCGGGTTTTTCTTAATCTCACTGACACTTATATCCGTTGTGGCTTCTCCTTTGAACACGGCCCCGGTGCTGGTGGTGACGGTAACCTTAAAAAGACGGCTCTTGCCGAAGGGAATGTCCACAACAACTTCAGCAACGGCGGAACCGGCAGGCGGAATAAGAACATCGGCGCGGAGAGGTTCCATCTCTTCGCCGGTAACTTCAAGCGTAATGGCCGTTATGGTCGCGGCGGCTATTCTCGGAGTTGTCGATTGCATCCTGCCGCCGGACAGCATGGATACGCCGGGCGGTAGTTTGATGGCTACTTTGACAGGATTGGAAAATTTGCCTTCAGGCGCCGACTGGGACAACCCGCCGCAACCTGCCAGAACCAGAGAAGCAAAGAGAAAAAAAGAATAAAAGGATAGAAGGCGACGCACCTCTTTTAAACCCACGAATACCTCTAACCCCACTCACATCTCCGATGAACGGCAAATCATACAAAGCCGGACGGCGTCCCGTCTACCGTAGCGCTAGTCCGACAGTGCCAGTATGCGTCTCATTGCTGTTGATTCCTTTTTTCATTTTGCAATATATCTGCAAACCTTGCAGTGAGCAAGCGCCGAGTGCCTGACTGAATCCGTTTTATGTTATACGGCGTTGGAATCTATCAGGATATACCGGAAGCTGATTACTCCTTTTTCGATATCCCAATGGTCGTGTTTGCCTTGCCCGGCAAACTGGTAATGCCGATATCCACGATCTTCAGATGCCATTCGTAGTTTTTAAAAATGAAGGTATCGATTTTTTTCGGCTCGCCGTACTGTTTCGTATAGACGGACACGATCTTTTCCAGATCCTTTTTATAGATGCCAATGTTTACCGCCATGAGCTTGCCTTTTTTAAATCCGTAAGTAATCAGCCGCGCCGTTACGCCAAGATAGTTCAAATCCTCGTTTTTCATATCGTAACCGTCATAGGGCGGAATACGGTTCTCCGACTTAACCATCTTGCTTTCCAATTCGCTTAATGGCGTCCCCCACTTTATGCCGCGAAACCCGTCAGGTTCCGCCGCCTGCGAAACAGCCGTCATCGAGCATAAAGCCATAACTGATACGATGGCAAAAGTATAAAAATTATTTCGGATTGTTATGATACTGTTTTTCACTTACCTTACCCCCTGTTTTTATTATGGCCGCTTCCCCATGCAGGGGAAATGGTACCCTCGGGCAGATTCGAACTGCCGACCTCCAGATTAGGAATCTGTTGCTCTATCCTACTGAGCTACGAGGGCAGGTGCTGTTTTCACAAGCGGTGATTATAGCAGAACGGCCGGAGCAGTTACGGAGCGTTT
>JAJRYM010000123.1 GCA_024275775.1 Nitrospirota bacterium | reverse complement strand
GTTTACGGCCTGACCCCGCACACCCCCAAACAGCCGATTCCCTATTCGCATAAACAGCACGCGGGCGACTTAAAAATACCGTGCCTTTACTGTCATGCCTACGCGAGGCGTTCGGAGATTGCCGGTATCCCGTCTCTTTCAAAATGCAACAACTGCCACTCCAACCTGAGCGTTGAATCCGAGGCGATAGACAACCTTAATAAACATATCGAAGAGGGGAAGCCGATTGAATGGATGAGGGTGTTTGAAACGCCGGATCACATCTGGTTCAACCACAAAAGGCATATTCTGAAAAACATAGCGTGTCAGAAATGCCACGGGCCGATTGAAACGATGGAAGTAACCTCCCGCCTTGTACTGCACCACATGGGTTTCTGCCTGAGATGCCACCAGGAAAACGGCGCGCCGACAGACTGCGCAACCTGCCATACGTGAGGATGTAATGGATAGACGAACATTTATGAAACTTGGAGGGGCGGTCGCCGCGGCCGGTATGACCGGCGCGTGCGGGCAGGCGGCGCAGAAAATAATCCCTTACGCCATCCCGCCGAACGACGGAGTTAATCCGGTTGAAGGATGGTTTTATTCCACGACCTGCCGGATGTGCGACGCGGGGTGTGGAATTATGGTTCGCACCGTGGAAGGGCGGGCGAAGAAAGTGGAGGGAAATCCCGACCATCCGATTAACAGGGGCGGCGTTTGCGCAAGAGGGCAGGCGGCGGTTCAGCAGTATTACCATCCTGAAAGGCTTAAAACAGCGCTGAAACGGACCGGAGCCAAAGGGAACAACAGTTTTACGCCGATTCCTATAGACGAAGCCCTGAACCTGCTGGCTGAACGGATGAAAACGGCGCGGGGGAAAGGTTCCTTTGTAATTGCGTCAGATGCCAACGATGTAACATCCGCAATAGCATGGAAGATACTTGGAGTTCTAGGTTCGACGGATTTTGCCGTGCCGGCGCTGAACGGCCGGGAAAAACATGTGCGTTCCATGGCGTTCGCGAAAGGGCTTGGGACGCTTCCCTATTACGACATTTCCCAGCTTGGTTTTCTTCTTTTGCTGGGCGCCGATATTCTTGAAAGCGGTTTCTCGCCGGTTCATTACGCCGGGGCGTACGGCGAAATGCGGCGCGGGAATCCGGTAAGAAGGGGGCGCATGGTTTACGTTGGGCGCAGAATGTCTATGACGGCCGCGTCAGCCGACCGCTTCATAGCCGCGAATCCGGGGTCGCTTGGTTTTCTTTCGATGGGACTCTCTCATGAAGTTTTTCGCATCGCCGGCGACAACGGCCTTTTGAAAAAAATTCCGGTATCGCTGAAGGAAAAATGGAAATCGGCTCTCGGCGATTACACCCCGCAGATGGTTATGGAAAAAACGGCGGTTCCCGCCAAAGTCATCACCGGCCTTGCAAGGGAACTGCTGGAGCAAATGCCGTCGCAGGCGATACCGGGCGATGATGTTGTCTGCCATTCAAACGGAGTTGACTCGCTTAACGCGGCGGCGTTCCTTAACGCTCTGCTAAAACAGATTGCCCGCGACGGCAATCTGCTTAAGAAACCCGACCTGCCGGAAGAGGATATTTCGTTTTATCTTCGCATGAAAGGGTTTATCGGCGTGCCGGAAGCTTCTCATGATTACGCCGTTTTCCGAAAAATTCTCAGGCAATCGGCAAAAGGCCAAACGGCGCTTGGGATGATAATAGATGCGAACCCCGTTCATACCGCGCCGCGTTCGCTCAAAACGGCCGAAGCGCTGGCGAAAACCGGTTTCCTGGCCTGCTTCAGCTCGTTCCTCAATGATACGACGCGGTTTGCCGATGTAGTCATACCGGCGGCGCATTTTCTCGAATCGTGGTCGGCGCAGATTGGAGACTATCCTGTCGGCCTGCCGGTTTTGAGCACTATCCAGCCGGTCGTTAAGCCGGCGGTAGGAGTGATTCAGACCGGTGACGCCCTTATACAGGCCGCCTCGAAAGCCGGCATCAAGCTGGACGTGAAGAATCAGGAAGAAGTTGTAAAAAGTCTGGTAAAAAGGTTCCGCCCCGAAATGTACAGCATCCCCCGAAAACTGGATGCCAACGGGGTGTGGGAATATTGTCTGCGAAACGGCGGCTGGTGGCCCGAACCGGATAAAAGCAAACTTTCGCCCCGCTATGTGCCTCCCGTTCAGATGCCGGCTGTCGAAAAGATAAAAATTGCAAACCCCAAGTACGCCGGCGGGAAAGATTACGGCTTTAATCTGCATCTGTACAAGACGGTAAACATGGGATACGGAGAGGCCGTCAACCTGCCGTGGCTTTTGGAGATGCCGGAACCGATGACGACGCTAAGCTGGGATTCGTGGGTGGAAATCAACCCGAAAACCGCCGTGAAGCTCGGTATCGACAACGGCGACGTGCTGAAAATCGAATCGCCTTTCGGCTCAGTGGAAGCCCCGGCGTTCATCTATCCCGGCATAGCGCCGAATACCGTAGCCATGCCGTTCGGGTGGGGGCATGAATCGTTCGGCAGGCACGCTTCCGGCCGGGGCGCTAACCCGATGGCTTTGCTGGGAGATTTTCCGGCGGAAAACTCCGATGAACCGGCATGGCGGGCAGTGAAAGTGAAAATCGGCAAAACAGGCAAAAAACGAAAAATGGTTCGGGAAGGAAATCCCGAAGGCGAATATGAAGCGGAAGTGTTTCAGCTTTAGAGGGGGAGCGGATAAGTGACTCTTAAATCGTTCAACGACAAGCACGACAACGATTATCACTGGGCGATGGTAATAGACCTCGACTGTTGCGATGGATGCGGAGCCTGTACTATAGCGTGCCAGGCGGAAAATAACGTGCCGACCGTCGGCGAAGAGCGGGCCTACGATAAACGAACAATGTCGTGGCTGAGAATCGAGCGTTATTTCGAGGGAGAATGGCCGAACCTGCGGGTAGTTTTCCTTCCTATGCTCTGCCAGCAGTGCGACAAGGCCCCCTGCGAGCCGGTCTGCCCCGTTTTCGCCACTTACCATAACCCCGAAGGGCTTAACGTGATGGTTTACAACCGGTGCATAGGCACAAGGTTCTGCGGCAACAACTGCCCGTTCGGCGTAAGGAAATTCAACTGGTTTAAAAACCGCTGGGAAGAACCGCTTGAGCAACAGCTTAACCCGGATATATCAGTGCGGGAAAAGGGCGTTATGGAAAAATGTACTTTCTGCATGCAGAGGATAAGGCGTGGAAAAGACCACGCCAAGGATGAAGGGCGCGAGGTGAGGGACGGGGAAATCATACCGGCCTGCGCGCAGACCTGCCCCACGAAAGCGATAACGTTCGGCAACATCCGCGACTCGAAGAGCAAAGTGGCCGAGCTCGCCAAAAGCAAACGCAGGCATCATCTGCTGGAGGAGCATGGGCTTGAAACGCACGTTATATATCTGAAGGGAGGGGAGTAGGTTGTCCTCACGCGAAGATATCCCCGCTGACGAACGGCTTCCCGCTGTTGAAACAGTGCGCGGGCAGGCGCTGGATGCCGGAATACAGGCGGGGAAGGAATCCGATTTTTCGATATCGGAAGACCGCCTGAACGACATTTCCCTCCGGCCGATGTTTTACACGACGAAAACCTACTATGTGCTGACCATCATACTGGCCTTGATTGTAGCGTGGGGCGCGGCATGCTGGGGTTACCAGATAGTGATGGGGATGGGGGTTACGGATTTAAGGCACCCTGTGTTCTGGGGGCTTTATATTTCGGCTTTCGTGTTTTGGGTCGGGGTGAGCCATTCCGGGACGATGGTATCCAGCATCCTCAGGCTTTCCAAAGCCAACTGGCGGAGGCCGATATTGCGGGGCGCGGAAGCGATGACAGTTTTTTCGCTTCTCGTGGCCGGTCTTTTTCCGGTCATCCATGTCGGCAGACTGTGGCGCATATATTACATGTTTCCGCTTCCCAACCAGCGCGAGCTATGGGTGAATTTCAGAAGCCCTCTCGCGTGGGATATGGCGGCCATATTCGTCTATCTCACCTCGGCATTTATCTTTCTGTTTGTGGGGCTCCTTCCCGATATAGCGCTGGCGCGCGATTACTGTCCGGCTAAAAACTGGCGAAAAGGATACCTGAAGTTTCTCGCGCTCGGCTGGCGCGGTTCGCACAGGCAGTGGATAGTTTACGAAAAGGTTTCCCTCTATCTGGCGATATTCATTCTGATGATAGCCCCTTCCGTGCATACGATAGTTTCGTGGGATTTCGCCATGAGCATCACGCCTAACTGGCATACGAGCATATTCGGGCCGTATTTCGTCGTGGGCGCCATCTATTCCGGCATCGCCGGCGTTATAACACTGATGGTAACGCTGAGATGGATTTTCAACCTGGATGAAATCATCCGGGTAACGCACCTTACCAACCTCTCCAAAGTGCTTTTGCTTATGTCGATAATGTGGGGTTATTTTTACTTCACGGAGTTCATCACAAGCTGGTACGGCAACAATCCGACAGAGACAGCCATCTGGCGCTGGCAGACAGACCGTTTCGGCCCCATGCTGTTCACCATGCTGGGAATTAATATCTTCAGCATCGCGGCCCTCGCGTTCGACAGTGTGCGGAAAAGCCCCGGCAAACTTTTTGTCATAGGGATACTTGTAAACGTGGCGATGTTTATCGAGCGGTATCTTATCGTGGTGCCGGTTCTCACGCACAGGGACAATCCCTTTACGTGGACGGACTATATTCCTTCGTTTGTGGAGTCGTCCATAGCTGTCGCCGCCATGGCGTGGTTCCTTTTACTTTACGCACTGTTCGTGAAAATCCTCCCGATAGTCACCGTTTCGGATATTCGGGAAGGGAACGCGCTGAGCTGTGATATGGCTTTCGGCAACAGGCATATCAGGGTTCACGGCGACGCGGAGGAATAGAAATGAGCAGGCACGTTATTGGAATATTCGAGAAAATTGAAAACGCCGCCTCCGCCGTAAGGCCGCTGGAAAGGGAGTCGTTTAAAAAGGAAGATATGGAACTGCTAACCGGTTGCCAATACCCCGATGGAGCGGTAATAGAGGAGGATTGGGATGTTCCGCTATGGAAATTCGCCGTTGTCGGCGGACTGCTGGGGCTGATGGTGGGCGTTTTTCTTGCCGGCGCAACGCAGTGGTGGATGAATCTGGACGTAGGCGGGAAACCGATGGCCGCGCTTCCGCCCCTCGGCGTAATCTGTTACGAAACGACTCTGCTGGGCGTTATCCTCGGCTCTCTTGCCGGTCTTTTCTGGTTCGCGGGACTGCCCGACTGGACAGACCTGCCGTACGACGCGGAAATAAGCCGAGGGAAAATCGCCCTTCTCGTAACATGCTCCGACGAGCGGCAGACCGAACTTGTAAGGAAAATAATGGTAGAGTCCGGCGCCCAAAAGGTCACGCTGACGGAGGAAGAAAGTTGAGATATTTTCCGATTCTGCTCTGTCTGCTTCTGTTGTCGGCCTGCGAGAATGTGGACCGCGACCTCTGGAGCCAGATTACCTACAAACCGCAGGAATCGCCCAGGAAGTTTAACCCGGTAAATTCTGTTCCGCGGTTCGGGGCAAGAAAGGATTACAGCGAAGTGGAGGGAGCCACGCTTGAAGCGCCGGCGCCGCTCTCCGGCCTCTCGGCTAAAGGCAAGG
>JAJRYM010000122.1 GCA_024275775.1 Nitrospirota bacterium | reverse complement strand
CTGTTTTTCCACGAAGCCTGCGGCGTATTCCCTGCAAAGTTTTCTTTTCTCGGAAAGGCTTATTTCATGTTTTCTTTTTCCGAGTTTTTTATCCACCTGATGTTCTATCGGCAGGCCGTGGCAGTCCCACCCCGGCACGAATGGGGCGTCGAACCCTTCCATCGTTTTGATTTTGACTATGATGTCCTTGAGTATCTTGTTGAGAGCGTGCCCCATATGGATATCGCCGTTGGCGTAAGGAGGCCCATCGTGGAGGATATATTTCGGGGCGTCTTTGCGCGCTTCCCTTATTCTGGCGTAGATATCCTCCCATTCGGCGAGAATGCGCGGTTCAAGCCTGTTGAGCCCCGCCTTCATCGGGAAAGCGGTTTTGGGCAGGTTAAGCGTATCTTTGTAATCCATAAGCGAGTAAGTTTACATCACTTCGGCTTCATTTAAAAAACGCGAAAATTACACGGGTCTGCGGCCCTGCCCGTTCGCCCTGCCGGCGGGGCTTTATGCGCCGTAATCCCGTAAAAACCGTTTGCGGTTTAGAAAGCATGCCCGAGCGCCAGCCGGAATATATCCTGGCTAACGTCCGTAAGCCCTATCGCCCCCCCAATCTTTAGTCCCCAGCCGTTGCGCAGGCGAATGAGTATGTTTGGAGACAGGTAGTGTTCCGTAATGCTTCCATCGGCGGTTATTCCCTGCTGGTCGTTCCCTAGCCCGCCGAACAGTTCAATGCCTAACATTATGCTCTTTCCATGTTTCTCATCCGAGGGTGCGGACAGGCTGTAACTGAACCCAACGGCATAGCCGAACGCCGTATCACCGGTATCAAGATCAGTTTCGTTTAGCCAGTTGAAGGAGACTGCCAGCCTGCCCCCGATATCCTCTCCGTTCAGCCAGTTCAAGGCGGAGCCCTGCCTGGCTCCGATATCCTCTCCCAGAATCAGCCTTGTTTCCAAGACCCGTTCGCGCGGCCTGGCTTTCACCGGCGTCGGCGCGTCCGTCCTTCCGCTTACTTCCATGAGGTATTTGGTGTTATCGCTCAAATCTTCATATTCGACGTATATCACCGGATTCAACGGTACTGCTCCGTATTCAAAAAGACGGTAACGGTTTTCCCACCGGAAACCGGTGAAACTGTAACCGCCCCTGCCAGACGTATTCTGCCCTTCTATCATGAACTCGCTGGTCCATCGGTCGGTTATGCCGAGTCCCAGCTCGATCATCTGGGCGACGTACTGCGTCCCGTCCGCTTCCTGTCCTATATCGTTCATCAGCATGATATCTGCTTCGCCCGCCTCTTCCGTGTGGTGGTCGTACAGCACAAAGTTAGCCCCGTTTGCGGCGCGCGCGTCTACCAGACTCGCATGAAGGCTCCCGATTAGAAGGAGCGCGATCAATGAACATTTTTTTGTCATAATAATCCTCTGCCTGTTTCGTGGTTGGTTCCGCTTTTTCCCTGAGTTAAACAAGCGGCATTATATTGATAATGAGAATCATTTTCAAGTAAATAGTGCGAATAAAATAGACTGCCCCCGGCGGGTTTGAAAACCGGGGTATCGCAACCGAAGGCCTATGGATTATACTTGCCGAATGATATTCAGCATGACGGGGTTCGCCAGAAACGAGGTGGAAAACGGCCAACGCAAATGCGTGGTCGAAATAAGATCGGTTAATCACCGGTTTCTGGATATCAACGTGCGCATACCGTCGCGCGATTTCGAGTTGGAAAAGAAAATAAAAAATATGGTGGCGGCAAAGCTTGTCCGCGGGTCCGTGGAGCTGTCCGTCACGTTCAGCGATATGGATAACGGCAAGGGCAATCTGGTGCTGGACAGGGAAATGGTGAGGCAGTATCTGGCCGCCGCGGAGGAGGTAAAGGAAAATTTTACGGTTTACGGCGAAGCCGACCTCCCGACAATTTTAGGCATGAAGGACGTTTTCAAATACGAAGAGCCGGAAACTGATTTCGAAGAACGGTGGGCGCTGATGGAAACAGCCATCGGCGGCGGGCTGGAGAAACTGCTTGCGATGCGGATGGAAGAGGGGCGCAACCTGAAAGAGGATATAGCCGGCCGACTGGATTCCATAGAAGAAAACGCCGACCTCATAATGAAAACCAGCAGGGATATGGAAAAGAAGATCGCCGAAAAAATCAGGTCGAGAATCACGGAGATGTTCAGCGGGCTGGATATAGATGAAGCGAGACTGCTTATGGAAGCGGCCATTTTGGCCGACCGTTGCGACATAACCGAGGAGCTGATAAGGCTGAAAAGCCATATCGAGCAGGCCGGAAAGCTCCTGCAGGACGGAGGTTGCGCCGGGAGAAAACTTGAATTCATGGTGCAGGAGATGAACCGCGAGGCTAACACAATAGGCTCCAAAAGCGGCATATACGAAATCAGCCACGAGGTGGTGGAGATTAAAAGCAGTCTTGAAAAAATCAGGGAACAGGCGGCCAATATTGAATAGCAGTTTTATGCAGGCATGAAAACCGAAACAAGCGGCGGAATTCTGTTTATTCTCTCGTCTCCTTCGGGAGGCGGAAAAACGACTCTCGCCAAAAAGCTCGCGGAAGGTTGCGACGATATCCGCATATCGGTGTCGTACACTACAAGGCAAAAAAGAGCGGGCGAACAGGACGGGCGGGAATACTGCTTCATCGGTCTTGACCGGTTCAAGAGAATGGTGGACGAAAACGCCTTCGCGGAATACGCAATCGTCCACGGCCAGTTTTACGGCACCTCTCTTGAATCTATAGAAAAAGCCCGTCAGGAGGGGTACGACCTCCTGCTTGATATAGATGTTCAGGGCGCGGCCCAGCTGAGATCGAAAGGGGTGGATTACGTATCCATCTTCATCATCCCGCCCACAATGGAGGAGCTCAAAAGAAGGCTTAAATCGCGCGGCACCGAATCCGACGCAGAAATAGAAAAACGGCTGAAAATCGCCGAAAAGGAAATGACGCATCGCGGCGAATATGATTACGTGATAATAAACAGGGATTTGGAAACGGCTCTCAACGGGCTGAAACAGATTATAGCGGCGGAAAGGGAAAAACGGCTTTCCGGCGAAAAAAAGGAGTCTGAATGACCGCAGAGATAATAGACGGCAGAGCGATATCGAAGGAAATACGCGAAGGGGTAAAGGAAGAAATTGCCGGGTTCGTGCGGTCGGGCCTTCGTCCGCCGGCGCTGGCCGTAATCCTCGTCGGCAGTGACCCGGCATCGCAGGTTTACGTTCGCAACAAGAAGAAAGCCTGCCACAAACTTGGAATAACGTCCATCGAACATCTGCTGGACGCGGCCGTCTCGGAAAAAGAGCTCCTGGCGTTGATAGGCAAGCTGAACAAAGATCCGAACGTGGACGGCATCCTGGTACAGCTTCCGCTCCCCGGCAAACTGCACGAAGCCAGCATCCTCGATCATGTGGACCCGCGAAAGGACGTGGACGGGTTTCATCCGATAAACGTGGGCAGGCTTGTAGCCAACACGGAAGGATTAAGGCCGTGCACGCCCGCCGGCATAGTGGAGCTTCTGAAAAGAACCGGCGAAGGGCTGGTAGGCAAGAAGGTGATTGTGCTGGGGCGCTCGAACATCGTTGGCAAACCGACAGCCACCATGCTGTTGCACGAGAGCTGTACCGTAACGGTATGCCACTCGAAAACCCGAGGTCTAAAGGATATATGCCTGCGGGGCGATATACTTGTGGCGGCGCTCGGCCAGCCGAGATTCGTTACGGCCGACATGGTGAAGGAAGGGGCGATTGTTGTCGACGTCGGCATCAACCGCAGGGAGGAGCGCATCTGCGGGGACGTGGATTTCGACAACGTAAAAGAAGTGGCCGGTTACATAACGCCGG
The DNA here is from genome assembly GCA_024275775.1 of Nitrospirota bacterium. Lineage (GTDB taxonomy): Bacteria > Nitrospinota_A > UBA7883 > JACRGQ01 > JACRGQ01 > JAJRYM01. The sequence continues at coordinate 8,867 of JAJRYM010000122.1, read as the reverse complement.
TGCCGGGAGGGGTCGGCCCTATGACCATCGGAATGCTGATGGTCAATACGCTCAAAGCGTACAAAATGGCGCGCTAATTTTCCTTTTTTTTGGAGGAAAAGAGCTTAAGCATTGGTTCAACCAAGACCGTTTTATTTTTGCCATTTATAACCAATTTGTTATGGACAGTCTTGTTAGGCAAATAGTTCTAACACAGGAAATTAGATATGAATTCTAGGCGATCATGTTTAATCCAAATTGAGGGCAACTCTCTCCTTGTAGCGAATACCGGTAATCCTTTTGGCCGGCTGGACGTAGTATCAGTGTGCGCTTCTCATTTAGGTACAAAGCAAGATTATAAGCCAGTTGACCCTGACCCAAGCACCCCAAGTGCAGAGCTTATTAAAAAAATAAGAAGCATTGCAATAGAAACTTATAAAAACGACCCTAACAGACTAAGCGAGGACTCTTCAGGTGAAAAAGAAACCAAACTCGATTATGAAGGACGCGCTATTTGGGAACTTCTGCAGAATGCTGATGATGCTATGGCTCCAGAAGGTACCGCATCATCCGACCTTATTGGCGTAAAGGGTTTGGGTTTTAAGTCAGTATTAGAAATTACAGATGAGCCGGAAATATTCTCAGGGGATTTTAAATTTAGTTTTTCAGCTCAGAAAACCCAAGACTTACTTAAACAAGCCATAAAGGAACTCAAAGAAAAAGAAATTCCTCCACTCACTTTTCGAATTCCACATCAGGCTTCTCCGTGTTCCGTTGTTCATAAACTATGCGAGGATTATGATACTGTTATGCGCCTTCCTTTTAGAAAAGAACAAAAGGAGATAGTGCAAAAAAAACTGGAGGGTCTCAACCCTAAGTGCATGATTTTTTTTCAATACATTGAAGAACTAAAAATAATCCTCCCAGACAAAGAACTCAGAACATTTTCATGCAACCGTGAGAAACCTGGCGAGTTAACTGATTGTGATATTCAAATTGTGGAGGATTGCAATAGGGCCACAATAAACCACAGTTTTCGGGTTTGGGCTAAAACCTGGGACGCAAAACTAGGAGAAAATGAAATTGCTGGAAAAAGACATAGCGTATCAGTATGCCTTCCTCTTAAAGAAAGAAAGCCCGTTTTCTTTGATGAAACCCACCTGCTTTATGTGTTTCTACCAACAAGCGAGAAACTTCCGTTCCATGCATTAATCCATGGCTCATTCGAGCTCGATCAAAGTCGGAAACATATTCGCAACATAGAAAAACATCCCGAGCATAAGACTGCGTTTACTCGCTTAATCTCTCGGATTATTGATTGTATTCCAGCATCGACCGCTCTTCGAGCCTTTGTCCCTGATCGAGTGCCAGAACAAGATTCGCCAGCTTTATTCCTATGGGGGCTCATAAAAGAAATAATGCTTGAAAAATCGTTTATACCCTGCATTGGAGGAGCAAAAGTAATTCCAGAAAGTGCCCGCTTATGGGAACATAATCTTGACAAAGTTGTGGATTCCACATTGGAAAAGGTTAAGAAATTAAATCTTGTAGAGCGAGAATTGATTTTAGATGGAAAATGTAAAAGGGCATTAGAGTTATTTGAGGCAAAGGATGTTGAAGGTAAGCAATATCCCTTAATTCTCCGTAATTGCCGGCACGGCAATCTGGATGATTGTCAGAAATTACTGGAAGCGCTGTATGAGGTTGTTGCAAGATACACTCCTCAGGCTAGCGAAAACCGAAAAGATTTTTTAAATAACTGCTACAGGATTCCCTGCTGGTGGACTAAGAAAGAAACAGCTCGCTCTCTCGTAGCAGATATTCCGTTTCTTTTTGAACCCACGAAAGAAGCACTGCCCAATTGGCTGTCAGTTGACATATTGCACCCAGAGTTTTTTAGTTCAATGAAAGGCTTTATTGAAAATGAAGAACCAAATAGTCATTGGGATGGGTTGCTCAAAGGAAAACTGCTGGAGGGTAAAGATGAAGACCTTCTCAATGATGTTTTGGCTCCAACTTTACAAGAAAAAAAGGCCGGCAAGAATGGTGGGAAGAATACGGCTGGGAAGCTTTGGGGCTCTATCTTGACTGGTGTAAATCTTGCTCTTTTGGGAAGACTAAACCAATATATAGGGATAATGAAAAGCAAAGCAGGCTTGCCAGGACGATTCACTTGCCAACTGACAAAGGCTGGCTTCCTGCCTCGCATTGTTACGCCGGAAAAGCTTGGGGCGGCCCTGTAAGTTTTGATGAATTCTTCACAGACATATCGGAACGAGGGGTATTAAAACCGCCAAAAGACTGGAATGATACTTTGCAAGGTGAGATCGAAAAGAATCTGGAAGGTTTCAAAGGCAAATTACGAAATGCCGGGGTCTCATGGGAACCTAAGCTGCTCAAGTTTGAGGCCAAAACCGAGCAAGATGAAATTGATTTTTTCAGACAGCCTAAATATCCGCCGAATTGCTGGGTAGAGATTATTCCAGACAATTGTTGGACGGAGTACTGTAATACTTTAGAAGTTGATGAGTATTACAACAAAAGAATATTCGATCGCGACGCTAAGCTAAAAGAACAGTGGGGTATCGAATACTTTCCTAATGCGTTGCCATCCAAAGCATTAGACCGCATAAAAATTATTAAACCGCTGGCTGAACATATGCCAGGGGATATGCTAACCATGAATTTTACTTGTACAAGAGGAGCGGATTACAACGATAGGGTTGATAATTTTATACATGGGCGTAGACATGATTCTTTTGCCTTTTGGCAACTTCGTCATCTGGCGTGGCTCCCTTGCAAGCCTAGTATGTTTGAAAGGTATCAAATTGTTGCTACTTCTGAAGCATATATGCCAGGAAAAGGCCTAAATGGTTTGTTGCCCGAAATAAGTATTTCATTGCCCGACAACCAAGAAGGACGTGATACTGCAACATTCTTGATAAAAAAACTTGGTGTACGTGAAGAGTTGCCTCCTCAAAATGATAATCGGTGGAAAGAATGGCTTGATAAACTGCCAGAGCATTGCGATTCATTCCAAGATATAGAAAAAGCTAATACTATCGTGAAGACTGTATGGAAAAAGATCTTGGGATTTCAGGATAATCCATCATGGTGTGGGTGTTTTGATAAAATTCCCTCCATAGTCTGGCGGAATGGCAATGAAACCCTTGCATTCAGGCCACAATCTGAAGTTTTTTATGTTGACGAAGCCTATCTCAACGAGCGGTCAACTCGGGAAGCTCTTTTGAAAAAGGGATATCCACTTTTTATTCTGGAACTGAAAGATGGGGCGAACATAAATAAGAGGTTCAATGTCGAGTGCCTGTCCGAGCAAATAAAAGTTGAACCTTATTGTGAAAAAGAAACAGATGGTGAGTATGTAAAAGAACGCTATAGCAAAAGATATAAAGCCCTAAAGGCTCTCACCACGATAACGCTACCCCATCCTGATAGAATTGAAATTACAATTGTAAATGCTTTGAAGCTAAAAATTTTTGACAAGAATGGAGCTATCATCGCAAATGATATTTCTCGTCCTTTCTGGATTAAAGAAGATGGGACATTTGTAATTGATGAAGAAAAAAAATGGCAAGGGTTCGGCTTGGCTTTGACCAATAGCAGTTCTCAAACTGGCATTTCCAATCTTTTTGAGAATATCTTGAAAGAAGAAGCTGATGAAGAAGTTTTAGGCCGACTTCGGGAAGCGGGGGTTCCGGAAAGCGCCATTCACGAATTAGAGCAGGAATATGTTCCTCCCAAATCAATAGAAAAAGTTTGGCCAGGAATACCTTCTAGCCCGCCGGGACCGATTAGGTTTCCTGATGTTCCCAAAGAGCCACCGCCTACGAGACCCAGTGGAAGAAAAAAGGGAGGCTACCCTGGACAAGATGCACGGAAAAAAGGGGGAGAAGCTGAAAAGTGGCTAAGGGAAAAGCTGAGTAAAGTTCTAGAACCGCATCATTGGATGGTCAGCAATGGTCCAGAAAGAGATGAAGACAATTTAGAAAGCGATATTGTTCTAAAGAATAAGGCAAAAGGAATTTACCATATTGAAGTGAAGCATGTGGAGGCTGGTAATCTATATTGGTCTATTGGAGAAGTGAAAAAAGCTCAGAAAAATATTAAGCATTACTGGATGGCAATTTTACGCCCTGTTCAAGACGAAACTCAATACAGCATTACTTGGTTAGAAAGCCCTCTGGAAGCGCTAAGAAAATGCACCAGAAGTGGTACATGGCTTTGGGGTAGAAAAAGTAACGTGCAAGTAAATGAGGGATGGAATCAGCCTGGGCCACCACCAAGTAAAGAGGCTACAAACTTTTCTTTTCAAATAAGTGTAACTGATGAATTTTTGGGCATGGAAAGATTCCCGAAGGGCATTGATTTCATAAAGAACAAATTGCTTGATCCTTAGTTTGTGCAGGGGAGTCAGAGGCCCGGGGCATAGCTTTCGTGGAAACGGACGGAACTGTGGGTGAGGATTACTGGAGGCCGAAGGCATGCAGGTAAAGAAGAACGACCACGCCTATGAACTGGCCGATGTAAAGATACCGCACGGCCAGGTGCAGTTTATGGAATTTTCTGCGCGCACTATTCTCGCCTTCGGGGGTATCGAATGACGTTACTTTCTTCTGCACCTTTCTGAGCCACCACGAGAGGATTTTTCCGATTATGAAGAAATGCAGAACGCCGATATAAACCGCCCATTCAAAATGCTGGTACGCGTAGCCGAGCTTGCTTTTGAAATAGAAGACGAACAGCATGCAGATTGCTATTACGCGGATGAGGATGTCCTGCCTTGAAAAAATGCGGGTGGTTATTTCGGACGCTTCGTCTCTCGACTTGATATGTTTGAAGATATACGGCACCGCCAGCATACCTATCCCCGCAAGGCTTCCGCCCCAGAGCATCAGGAGCGTTGTGTAGATAAAATCTATGTGCGGTTCGTACTGCGTGAAATCCGTTCCTTCAAACATATTCGACAATATAAAACATTTGGAGTCGTTCGGCGCAAAATTCCTGGCTACGTTTTTGGAAATACCGGAAAATGGCTGAAACGGAGAGAAAGAAGTAGTATTTTTCCCAATAATATTTTAGGATAATTAAAGGCGGAATGTTAGGGAAAAGGCTTCTTAACGCACAGTAACGCGGGCTGGTTTGCGAATGCGGCGGGCTGGAACATTTGAATAGAGGAATTTTATCATGAAACGTATTTTATCGATCATCGCGGTATTCGCTATGTTAACGATTGCTCCGAACGCCTCCGCAATCGGGCTGGACGTTAATATCGGCACCGGCAACCAGAGCATTTCGGGCGACCTTACATTCCAGGGCACGAAAATGTCGCTTCAGGACACACTCAATCTTCAGGACGAACGGCAGATTATATTAAACGTGCGCATTGAGCATCCGATACCGATTCTGCCCAATCTCTATTACAGATACATACCGTCCAGCTTCAGCGGCTCGAAAACTAACACCGCTTCCATTAAGTATGGCGGACAAACATTCGACGCCAGCACGGTAATCACCAGCACGGTGGAGCTCAACCGGCACGACATAGGCCTGTATTACAACCTGCCCGTAAAGCTTGCCACCGCCGGCATTCTGGACGCGGAAGTCGGCCTGAACGTTCGGATTATCGATTTCAAGGGAGATCTTACAGGCACGGTCGGCGGTGTTACCGGCATCCAGGCAAACAAGTCGATCACCGCTCCCATTCCCCAGCTTTTCGGAAGAATCGGGATTACGCCGATTAAATACATTTCTATCAACGGCGAAGTAAGATGGCTCGGCGTAGGCAATAACAGCCTCAGCGATTTCACGCTTGAACTTAGGATAAAACCGATACCGATACTGTATGTCGGAGCCGGTTATTTTCAGGAGAACGCGACAATCGATACCGATGACGTTAGCGCAGGCATCGATATTGTCCAGACCTATGTTTTCGTGGGTGCCGAGTTTTAAGCCGTACCGGCGTTTATAAAACCCGCCTCGCGCACCGGGGCGGCATAATAGGAGCGGGGTTTCACGGATAACAGTTATTTCATATCTCCCGGCGTACGGTTTAGCTGGCTCTTTCTTTCGGCCTTACGCAACTTCCTATAAAAAAGTATATCCAAAGCGCGCAGTAACGCTGTGATGGAGCCTTGCATTATAGACTCCCGGATGATATATATTAGCTAAGGAACTACCCCTGTGGTATATCCGCAGGGCAGGGCAAGGGTGCCGACAGGCACTCTTGCTTTTTCTTTTTATGCGAACAAATATTTATATAGACGGCTTCAATTTCTATTATAGAGCTGTTAAGAACACCCCATATAAGTGGAGCGACTTAAAAGCTCTTAGTTCCTGTCTATTAGCGCCACACCACAAAATTTTAGCTATAAAATATTTCACAGCGCCTGTATCGGGCAAAGCTGATCCTAGCCAACCTGTGCGTCAAATGAGATATCTAAACGCTTTGAAAAAGCATATTCCAGAATTTCAGTATATTTTTGGTAAATTTCAAATCAATAAACATCGTCTTCCTCTTGTTAGTAATCCAAACAAAAAAGTGGCCGTATTCAAACCAGAAGAAAAAGGCTCTGATGTTAATCTTGCCGTTCATCTGCTCAATGATGCTTGGGAAAACAGGTTCGATTGCGCAGTCATTGTATCCAATGACAGCGATTTAGCTGAGGCGATGCGTTTAACGCGCAAGCTCGGCAAGAAAATAGGATTGTTTATTCCAGGGAAGCATAATCATTCTCTAGTACTAAAGAGGCATGCGGATTTTATAAAGCTAATCACCCCTTCGATGTTACAAAAGTGCCAGCTACCAGATCCGATACCGGGAACGAAGATTTATAAGCCCCAATCTTGGTGACAACATTTATATTGATCCAAAGGATATAATAGTTGCAATTTTATCCGCGCTTTCATTATTGCGGCTAAGCAGGTACAATAACCGGCTTTTTCATTCGGTTTACAGGAAACAAAGATGACCCAGATAAAGAACAAACGGAATATATGCGTAATCGCGCACGTTGATCACGGCAAAACCACGCTTGTGGACGCGCTTTTAAAAGAGTCCGGCGCCTTCCGCGAAAGCGCGAAGATCGAGGAGCGCGTGATGGACAAAAATGATCTCGAAAAAGAGCGCGGCATAACGATTTTTTCCAAGAACGCTTCAATCGGGTGGAAGGGCGTGAAGATAAATATCGTCGATACGCCGGGGCATCACGATTTCGGCGGCGAGGTGGAGCGCATCCTCAAAATGGTGGACGGCGCGCTTCTTCTCATAGACGCCGTGGAAGGCCCTATGCCGCAGACGAAGTTCGTTTTGCGCAAATCGCTTGAGCTCGGCCTCAAGCCGCTGGTCGTCGTAAATAAAATTGACCGCCCCGAAGCGCGTCCCGACTGGGCAGTGGATCAGGTATTCGATCTTTTCGCGTCGCTCGGCGCCACGGACGAGCAGTTGGATTTTCATACCGTCTTCGCATCGGCCAAGCAGGGCGTCGCCTCGCTCGACCACTCCGAGACGGGAACCGATATGGCGCCCCTGCTCGACTCCATAGTGAACGAAGTGTCTCCGCCGGAAGTAAACACCGACGGGCCTTTTCAGATGCTCATCACCTCCGCCGAATACAGCGACTATCTTGGCCGGATGGCCATAGGGAAAATAAACCGCGGAGCAATCAAGCGCGGCGGGCAGGTGGCGCGCATTGATTTGAACGGCGACATAACGATAAACCCGGTGGTTAAGCTTTTCATTTTCGACGGTCTGGAAAAGAAGGAAGTCGAAAGCGCCTCTGCGGGCGAGATAGTGGTGCTTGCCGGCTGTAAAATGTTGGAGATAGGCGAAACGCTGGCCGATAAAGAGATGCCCGAACCTCTGCCCGCGGTTGAAATAGACGCGCCGACGATATCGATGAACTTTTTGGCCAACAGCTCGCCGTTCGCGGGGCAATCCGGCGACAAGCTTACCGCCCGCCATATCTCCGACAGGCTGGATAGAGAGCTTAAAAGCAACCTCGCGCTTCAAGTCGAAAAATCGGCGGACGGCGATTCATTCCGGGTATCCGGCAGGGGTGAACTGCATCTTTCCATTCTCATAGAAACCATGCGCAGGGAAGGGTACGAGCTTGCGGTCTCCCGGCCTGAGGTGATAACGATAGAAAAAGACGGCAGGCTGATGGAGCCGGAGGAGTTCGTTATCGTGGACGTTGACGACGGGTTTTCCGGCAGGGTAATAGAAATGTTCGGCCGTAAAAAAGGGGAGCTAAAACAGATGGCCCCGGCCACCGAGGGCATCACCCGGCTGGAGTTCACTATTCCGGCGCGCGGCCTGCTTGGGATGCACAGCGAACTGCTTACCGAAACCCGAGGCACATCCGTTATGACGCACTCGTTTCACAACTACATACCGTGGGCCGGGCCGATACCGTCCCGCCAAAACGGCGTGCTTATAAGCATGGATAACGGCGCGGTATCCGCCTACGCGCTCGACAGGCTCGCGGACAGGGGCACGCTTTTCATCAAACCCGGCATGCAGGTATATAAGGGGATGATAGTCGGCGAGCGGAACCGCCCCAACGACATCGTGGTGAACGTATGCAAAGGCAAGAAGCTCACCAATACCCGCGCCGCCGGCAACGACGACATGATAAAACTCGCCCCTCCGCGCAAACTTTCGCTGGAGCAGTCGCTGGAGTTTTTAAACGACGACGAGCTGGCCGAAATAACGCCTGGCGGTGTTCGCTTGCGCAAACGGCATCTCGACGAGGAAGAGCGCAAAAAGCATCGCAGAAAGGCCGTAGCCGTTTAGTTTCAGACGTCCCGCTCGCGGAAGACTATCCCTTCCCTGCCGTATATTTTTATCATCAGGTCGTCCAGCACGGCGT
>JAJRYM010000121.1 GCA_024275775.1 Nitrospirota bacterium | reverse complement strand
TCCAGTTTTTCCACAAGCGGTTTCTCGAAGCGGGGCGAATCGATAAGCAGGTTGCCCGATTCCCGTTTGACGAAATAGCTCGTCGCGCCGAAACTTTTGCTGGAATGGAACCCGCAATGATAAACACTGCCGTCTATAAGCTCCGGGTAGGAATCGTATGCTATCGACAGATCGCGTTCGGACTCTGTTCCAATCGAACGGGTCGGGCATGATACCAGCGCCATAAGAGCGCGCTTAGTTTCCTCCTCCGTTTCCGGCTGTTTACAGACTCGCGACTTTCCGTCCTTCTCGTCGAAAACGGCCGGAGCTATCCATCTCGACACCCCGCAGTTGATGCACGATTTATCAACGTAGAAATCACCCGGCACATTGCCCGGCAGTTTATTTCTCAATTTCGCCATTTTTCTACTCCGAACCTAAATAACTATTTTCTAATAAGTGAAAAAACCTGTTTCGGATAATCTATTGTCAGCTCAAAATATTGAAGAAAACTATTAACGCCTAAAAGCGGTGTTTTAAGCCTTGGAATAAAATCCAAAACCGTCTCCACATTCCCCACGTCAGGCATTTCAATTACCATTTTGTGCAGATAGGCTTCCACTTCGCCGCCCACGCCCATAATGCGATTTTTGCGTCCTTTGGTTAAATTGTGGCCGAACAGTTCCGCGTAGTCAGCGGGGAAAGTGCATTCGTCGGCTCCCGTGTCGATTAGGCCAAGCACCATAAAGCTTTCCCCCGAATAGGGATTCGACATGTTGACGGATAAAAACGGGCGCGGCGGGGCAAGTCCTATCTGCGTAAACGGATGGTTTCTGACAGGCATTAATAGACGTGCGCTTCCCCTTTTTTGGGGACGTAAAAAATCAGAGGTTTCGTAATACCCTGTTTAACCGCATTTTCGAAAACCTTTGCGGGAGATTTACCCGATGCGATTACCTTCCGGCCTTTTTCCGACGACAAGGCGACGTACCGACCATTGTATTTGGTAGTTTTTACAAGTCTGATAGTCATAATTCCTCTTTCGTTAATCATTATAGAAGTTTTCGGAGAATTTTAATACGGCAAGATGATTCCTAATTTATATTGACCACGGACAAAGCTGGGGTGTGTGATGTAAGATATTTCTTATGAATGGGGTGCGGGCGTTCGTGGCCGTCAAGGTTAGCGAGGATGTGCGGGACGCCTTATGGAGCATAATCGGCGAGCTTCAGGGTGCGCGCGTTGACGTGCGATGGGTGCGGTCAGCCAATCTTCACATCACGCTGAAATTTCTTGGAAACGTGGAAACAGCCAGCATTCCCGCCGTGGAAGAAGCTTTAAGGAAGGGATGCGCTGGGTTCGCGCCGTTCTCTCTGCCGGTGCGGGGGATAGACGCTCTTCCGAACCCCAAATATCCGAGAATCGTTTACGCCGACCTCGCGGACGAGCGCGGCAGTCTGCAAAAACTGGCGGAGTCGGTACGCGCGTAGCTGGTGCCACTTGGCTTCGAACCGGAAAAGAGGGATTTCCTGCCACATCTGACGCTGGGTCGGGTAAAATCATTCAGGGGTAAAACAATGCTGATGATGAAAATAAGGGAATACCACAACCGGGAAATCGGGAGTATATTGGTGAAAGATTTTTTTCTGATGAAAAGCGAACTGAAACCGGGGGGCGCGATTTATTCGGCCATCGCCCGGATTCCATTAACAAGCGGAGGGGAACATGACTGAAATCGATTCCAACAAGAAAAAAGCTCTCGATATGGCATTCGCCCAGATCGAAAAGAATTTCGGCAAAGGTTCCGTAATGCTTTTGGGCGATAATCCGATATCGCTATCCCCCAACAAGGTGATACCTACCGGCTCGCTCTCGCTCGATGCGGCGCTCGGCATAGGCGGCATCCCGCGCGGGCGTGTGGTGGAGATTTTCGGGCCGGAATCTTCCGGCAAAACTACGCTCTCTCTTCATATAATAGCCAACGCTCAGAAAAAGGGCGGGGTGGCGGCGTTTGTGGACGCCGAACACGCGCTCGACCCTGTTTACGCCGGGAACCTCGGCGTGGATATTGATAATCTCGTAATATCCCAGCCGGATACCGGCGAGCAGGCTCTCGAAATAGTGGAAACTCTCGTTCGCTCCGGCGCGTGCGACGTGGTGGTAGTCGATTCCGTGGCGGCGCTTACGCCTGCGGCCGAAATCGAAGGGGATATGGGCGATGCCCAGATGGGGCTTCAAGCCAGACTGATGAGCCAGGCGCTGAGAAAACTTACGGCGATTATTTCCAAATCCTCAACCTGCGTAATCTTCATCAACCAGATAAGAATGAAAATCGGCGTGATGTTCGGAAGCCCGGAAACCACCACCGGAGGCAACGCGCTTAAATTCTACGCGACCGTCCGGATGGATATCCGCCGGATAGCCGCGATAAAGGATAAAGGCGAGGTTGTAGGCAACCGCACGCGGGTGAAAGTGGTAAAAAACAAGCTGGCGCCCCCATTCCGGCAGGTTGAGTTCGATATTGTTTTCGGCAAAGGGATATCGTTGGCGGGAGATATCGTAGACCTCGGCGTGACTCACGAGATACTGGAGAAATCCGGTTCATGGTATTCCTTCAACGGCGAAAAAATCGGGCAGGGACGGGAGCAGGCAAAAGCGTTCATATCGGAGAACCCCGAAACCTCCGCCGAAATCGAAAAAACGTTGCGGGGAAAACTCGGCCTTCCGTCCGGCGACGGCGCGAAGGAAAGCAAACCTGAAAAAACGGCCGCCTCTAAACGGTAGCGATGCCGTCTCCGTTCAAGCGGGCGATGAACAAAGCTTACCGACTGCTTGCTTACAGGGATAGATCCGTGCATGAAATCCGCGCCGCGCTTAAAAAAAAAGAGTTCGGCGAAAAAACGATTGAGCAGGTGGTCGAGAAACTTTCCGGGCAGGGCTATCTTAACGACGCCCGCTTTGCCGTAACTTATGGAACCGCCGTAGCGCGGCGCAGGAAAACCGGGCCGGCATGGGTGTTCAATAATCTTTTTAAAAAAGGGGTGGCGAGGGAGACTGCGGCAGACGCCGTGGAAGAAATCTTCAGCGACGAGGAACGGCTTCGCAAGGAAATCGAAAACTGGGTTGAAAGAAAACTCCGGTCGTATAAAAAGGAGCTCTCCCCGCTCAGGAAAAAGAAGAAGCTTTTCGATTTTCTTCTGGGGAAAGGGTTTCCGCCCGATTCGATATTCAAGGTGTTCGATAAATGGAATATCTGATTTCAACTTCGCCGTGGCCGGCCATGATTTATTTCTTTATGATAGGCGCGTGCGTAGGCTCTTTTCTTAACGTCGTCATCTATCGCCTTCCGGCGGGCAAGTCGCTTGTCCGCCCCGGTTCCCACTGCCCGAAATGCGGCGCCCCTATAAAACCGTGGCACAACATACCGATTATCAGCTACCTGATTCTTCGAGGCCGGTGCGCGGCATGCGGTGAAAATTTCTCGCCCCGCTACATGATGGTGGAGTTCATTACCGCCGTTCTCTTTGCGGCCTGCGCGGCGAAGTTCGGCGTTTCCGTCAACGCGATTATAATGATGGCGCTAACCGCTTCGCTCGTGACGATAACTTTCATAGATCTCGACCATATGATAATACCGGACGCGATAACCCTGCCCGGTATCATTATAGGTTTCGCCTGCTCATGGCTGTTTTTGCCGACCGCCGTTTCAGACGCCTTCATAGGCGCGCTTGCCGGGGGCGGGCTTTTTCTCCTTTTGGCCGTGGCGGTGCCGGGCGGAATGGGCGGCGGCGACATCAAACTCATGGCGATGCTGGGAAGTTTCCTCGGCCTCAAAGCGGTGTTGATAACAATTTTT
>JAJRYM010000120.1 GCA_024275775.1 Nitrospirota bacterium | reverse complement strand
TTGCCGGCTGTTACCCAGCTGTCGCCGTGCTGAACATAAACCGTATAAAAACCATTTACCTGCGATTTTACCGGAATGGCGACAGCTTTATTCGTGATGAAGCGGGGGACTAACAGAAGAGCGAAGAAGGCAAACAGAAAAGCCGCTCCCGCGAGTTTACGCACCGGTGAAGATAGTCTCGGCAAACCTACCCTGATCATCTCTCTTTCCCCGCGCCTCCGCTTTACAATTACCTAATGATAATTTTACCAGCAAAAGGGCGGAAAATCTATCGTATTGCTACCGGTTCATACCTTTAAAGCGGGGGTCGTTTTCGGCGATTTTTCTTATTCTGTCCCCTCCAAGCTCGATAGCTTTATCGAGATATTTTTTCGCTGTGGCTTTTTCCTTCCCGTCCGCTTTAAGTCCAGCCATCCGGTACCACGGCATAGGGTTTTTCAGAAAAAGCTCCGTAGCCCTGCGATACGTTTCGAACCCCTTGGCCTTATCGCCGGACTGAATATACGCCAAAGCCAGATTGTTGCGGGCAAAAAAGAGGGACGGCCTGATTTTAACGGCTTTTTCGAGCCATTTCACGGCCTTTCCGGGCTTTTGCATTTTAAGGTACACCGTGCCGAGATTGTAAAGAGCTTCGAGATGGTTCGGCTCTATTTCAAGCGCTTTCTTGAGTTCCGCTTCGGCTTCGGCATATTTCTCTTGCCGGGTGAGCAGGCTTCCAAGGTTGGTATGCGCGTAATGGTTTTTATCATCATACTGAATTGCCAGACGGTATTTCTTTTCGGCCTCGGCGGTTTTGCCTGTCCTCTCATAGATTACGCCAAGATTATAATGCGCTTCGGAATAGTCGTTTTCTATGAATATCGCTTTTTTCAGATATTTCTCGGCTTTATCTACCTGCCCCAGCTTGTTGAACGCGCTCCCAAGCCCCACAAAAAGCGGCGCGGACTGTTCGCCCATCTCGATAGCTTTCATGTAGTCTTCCACAGCTTCGGCGATTCTGTCCTGCTCCTGCTCCAGATTGCCTTTTACAACCAGAAGTGAAGGGGCATCGGGCTGTATGGAAAAAGCCGCTTTCAGCTCCTTTTCGGCGGCCTTGAAATTTTTAGTTTTCTTGGTGTAAATCCCGCAGAGGCCGAGATAGGGAGCCAGTATTTTAGGGTTGAGCTTTTTGATTTTGTTAAACTCGGCTATCGCCTTTTCAACCTCGTTCAACTGAACGTAGGACGATGCCACCGCCTGTATCAGCTTGATATTTTTTGGATCTGTTTTCAAAAGCTCCAACGCCAGTGCGACGGCCTCGGCGTGCTGTTTAGCCTCGATGAGATGGTGAACTTTCTGGATCTGCTCGTGAACGACGATAAGGTCTTTCGGATCCTTGCCGGTCAGCTTATTATCGTCAGCCTGCCGATAATCCGCATCGCCGTGAAGATAGCCGAGCGCCTTTAGCTTCGCTAGGGTTTCCTTGTCCATCTCTCGCCGGGCGTCCGCCACCCGACCGGCGCTCATTGTTTTCCTCAACTCCTTAAGTTTTCCGGCGAACCTTTGAGCATCCTCTTTTCTTTCGGCGTAGATATTGTGAATCTCGTTCGGGTCCGCGCGCAAATCGTAAAACTCCGGCGTTGGCAGGTCTATGAATTTGGAATCGCCGGTACGCAGGAAAACGGGCGGGTCCCAGTTGTAATAATCTTTTACCAGATAGGCCTCCGCATAGGAGATGAGCCTCAGGTCGTCCTCCTTTCCTTCCATTAACGGCGTGAGCGGCGCGCCCTGAATATCGGCGATAAGATGTTTATCGGCTTTCTTCATCGCGCCGGTGATGTTGAGTATCGTAGGCGCGATATCTATATGCCTTACCATGCTTTTCACCGTTTTTCCGGC
>JAJRYM010000119.1 GCA_024275775.1 Nitrospirota bacterium | reverse complement strand
TCGTGCCGTTCGGTTTCAGTACCCGTTGGCACGCTTTTAGCCAGTCGAGCATGAACCGATGATTTTCCTCGACACCTTTCGACTTGTCCCACTTTCCCTTGTTTACCGAAACCATTTTCCCGGCGTGGCAGGTTATGCCGCTGTTGGAGAGGAAGTAGGGAGGGTCGGCGAAAATCATGTCCACGGAATTTTCCGTGCCCTGATTCAGGATTTCAATGCAGTCCCCTTTAAGCAGGCGGGCGGACTGCTCATGGTTTTTATAAAAAACCGAGAAAGGTTTTTTCCTGCCGTATTTTTTTGTTTTCTCGGATATATAAAAGGAGGGTAGATCTGTGATCTGTGTGTTAACCGGCTTTTCAGCTACGGTTTTTGTTCTGTTAGCCTGTTTTCCTGCGATTGATATCCTCAAATAATTCTGCCGGGCGCACTTTAAGACCGTCCGCGATTCTGAAAAGGATTTTCAGCGAGGGGCGTTTTAATTCCCGTTCAATCTGGCCGATGTAGGTTGGATGAATATCGGCGAGTTCAGACAGCTTGTTCTGCGAAAGTCCCCGTTCGGTTCTCAGCCTTTTTATAGATCGGCTGATAGCCGTGAAACGTTTATCGCTTTTCTTTCCCTGTGGCATTGCGGGGCAAGTATAGATCGGTATAAACAGCGCTTGAAGAGACTATAGGTAACAATGGCGAGGAGAGCCTTACACCTTTGAAAACGCGGGGACTTTTCGAAAAATAAAACAGATTTTACAGAGAAAAGGGCGCAAAGCGCCGCCACTCCGTATGTAAAATCTGTCACTGCAAGCGAAGCGCGGCAGTATCGCCTATAACGAGATTACCTTCGTCCTTCTTCGGCTCGCAAGAGAGATTAGCTTCGCCTTAGGCTCGCAGAAACTTCGCTTTGATTATTATAAGTAATGAGGCTCGTTTTGCTTCATCCCGCTAAAGCGGGATTCGCAATGACACGTCTGGGCATATTTTAGTTTTGCCCCGTGATAAGCGGGGCTCGCAAAGAGGAACTGCCGCCCGGCCTGCCGGATGGCAGGCCTTATTTTCGCTTAGTAACCGGCTACAGAAGGTTTTTAAAAACGTCGATGAATTTCTGGTCGATGCCGTTATTCTCCAGCCACTCGATTCTGCTTTTAAGCCGCGCCTTGAAGAGTTCCCGGTAAAAATCCTTTTCGGCGTCGGCCACTTTGAAGGTCGCATCGTAGCCGGGGAAATATTTCTCCATCGAACCGGGCGCCGGAACCTTCGCGCCGGGCATCATATCCCAATCGACCCATTCGATTTTGTCGGCGGCGATGAGCGGATAAAGGATTATCGAAAGCTCTTTGGGAATATCGATTTCTTTGCTCTGCTTCTCGGCCTCCTCGGATTCGAAGAACCCGCCGGTGTTCGCCAAAAACCCTTTCACGCCGTGCTTTTCTACGGTTTTGAGGAACATGTTGCATTCGTCGTTGCGCGACCAGATGCCGAACGGATTGGCTCCCGGCGATATCTTCAGCTTGCCGATTTCCGACAGCGCGATATTCTCCGCCGCAGTGCTTTTGGTGGAAAGAGTGATATAGAGCGCCGCCTGCAGTACGGGGTCGTCTATCATCGTAATCGGCCCCCAGGTGTTGTCCTTCTGGAGTGTGCAGATGGCGCTCGGCGCGCGCGTATCGAGCCGTCCCGGGTCGGCGCCCGGCAGGAAATGCCGCGCCGAAATGCACCTGCCGTTCTTCGTGTAAACATCCATGTAGTACGGCATTTTTCGCCCCTTCTCGTCCACGATTACAAGGCAGTTTTCGGCCGACTGGATTGTCTGCTCCCAGAAAGAATTGGGTTCGTAGCTGTCGGTTTTGTTGTACAGCCCCGCTTCGAGGCCGGTGGTCTCGTCCGCGTCCGCCAGCACTACTATGGCGTCGTCGTTGCCAAGCTCTACGTCTTTAAGCGTGCCGTCTTTAATGAACTCTTCGTGGTACGCGTTACCGAGCGACGATTTGCCGGAGCCGGAAAGGCCGATGGTGATGAAAACCTTCTTCTCGCCGTTCGGAATTACCAGCGATTTGCTGGAGCCGTGTATCGGCATTCCGAGTCCGTTATTCAGGAAGGAGCTCCAGATAAGCGAGAGCGCGCCTTTTTTGCACTCGCCGAAGTAGTAATTGCCAAGCAGAAAGACCACGTTGTTTTCCTGATCGAATATCATTTTGATTCTCGGAGGTTCCGGGTCGTTCTTTACCGCCTCGGCATCGGTGGGGTTTACCCGCGCGCGCCAGGCGTCCCATGCCGGGTTCACCCAGTCGGGATGCGAGATTACTCTTATATTCTTGAACCCGAGCGGTTTGCTTTCGCTGTAAAGCCTTCTTGTCTCATCGGTGGACGGAACGAAGTTCATGATGAAATCGAGCGCGTGTTTGGCGTATTTCTGCGTTACCAGAAACTCGCATTCACCCATGGCATTTTTGCTATGGCCGAAAAAGCATTTCACTGCCACTTTCGGCATGGGAAGCATCTCCCGCACGACATTTTTCAGGAGTTTGCCCATCTTCTCCATTTCGACGGGGTTGTGTATATCGACTACATGGCGCGCCCACGGCGAGCGGCCGGTATCCTGCCCCGTAACGCTTACAAGCACCCTGTTGTGCGTTTCGAACAGCCCCACTCCGGCTACGTCGGACATAATCGCATCCGTCTGGATTACGTTCGGCTGTTGGCATGCCAATTCGTAGGCGATGTTTATTCCGCCCTGTCGCGTGGTCGGCGAACTGAAAAGCTGAATGGCGGACGCCTCTATGACGGAACCTACGTTAATGTGCCCCTGCTCGTCAATTCGTGTCGGTGTAGTGCTCATCTGCGAAACTCCTCCCCAAAAACCTCCGGGCTGAACCGGATTTTAAAAGAATTGTGAAATTAACTTACTTGCACAGTCTATCAAAAAGCTGAACGGGAAACTACACGGATTCGTAAATATCCTGCTGAATCCAGCCGGCCTGAAGCCCCGCTTCATGGAAAATTTTCTTCGCTTCTCGCCATTCTTCGGCTGTCAGCCCCCTGTTTATTTCCGGATAGTCCGGCGTACGGTAGGCCGGAAAGTACTGGCTCATGAAACTTACCGGGATGGCCGGGCCGAATTTTTCCTTTATCCGCCTCAGAATTTCGGCCGTTTCCGCAAGATGCCCTGGCAGGCAGAGGTGGCGGATTATCACGCCCCTACCGCCGTCGAATATGCCGACCTGCCTTACCATCTCCTCCAGCGCATCCTCTACTGCGAAAGGATAATCGGCGGCGTTGCTGTATTTCTTCGCCGTTTCGGGAGCGGCGTACCGGTAATCGCACAGATAAATATCTACGAAACCGTCAAGCAGTTTTACCGTTTCCAGCGATTCATAGCCGGAGCTGTTCCAGACTATCGGGATGGCAAGCCCTTTACGGCGGGCGAGATAAACGGCGTGTACCGCCTGCGCGGCGAAATGGGTGGGCGTTACAAGATTGATGTTCTCCGCCCCTTTTCCCTGAAGCGTAAGCATCATCTCGGCCAAGCCTGCAATCGAGACTTCGTTGCCGACACCGAGCTGTGAGATGGGGTAGTTCTGGCAGTAAACGCACGACATATTGCAGTTGCTGAAGAAAATCGTTCCGGAACCTTTCGTGCCGCTTATCGGCGGCTCCTCCCCGTGATGGAGCGCCGCGCTGGCGACGACCGGTTTTATTCCGCTTTTGCAGTAACCCGGCTTAGAGCCGGAGCGGTCGGTTCGGCAGTCGCGCGGGCAGAGCCTGCATGGATAGAGGCGGCTGTACAGGGCGCGCACCCTATCTATCGACGCGGCAGTATCCGGCATGGGCGCGCTGTTTTGCCTAATCGCTGAATTCATATTAAAATTTTCTCATGAAATTCCGCGAAATCATACGGTACCCGGATGAAAGGCTTTTCTCTATATCTAAAGAGGTTGCGGATTTCAATGAGAATATTGTGAAACTCGCCGGCGAGATGGCCGGTTTCCTGCGCCATAACGGCGGTTTCGGCATAGCCGCCGTTCAGTGGGGCGTTGCTTTGAGAATGGCGGCCGTCCAGCCGGATGGCAAAACCGGCGAGCCGGTGATTCTTATAAACCCGAAGATTATAAAAGCCGCCGATGCCGTAACCGGCGAGGAAGGATGCCTGAGCATCCCCGGACTTTGGCTTGAAATCTCCCGCCCCCGGAGTCTGGAAATTTCCGCGCTGGATATTCACGGTGAAAAGTTCGTAATGCGCTTCAGCGACTATTCCGCCCGCGCCGTCTGCCACGAAATCGACCACATGAACGGCAGACTTATCTGGGACTGCCTGCCGGAAAATGAACGGCGGAGCGTTATCGGAAATTTTCTGGATGAATTCGCCGGTTCCTGAGGCTCCATATCGGCCGATTTTATGCTAGCATTCAGGGCAATAATGTATGTACGGATTGTATTATGAAATGCCCGGCCTGCGGAAATCTTGAGGCAAAAGTGGTGGATTCCCGCCTCAGCCGTGAAGGCGACGTGACCCGCCGAAGGCGCGAATGCCTGAAATGCGGGGAGAGGTTTACCACGCACGAGCGGATAGAAACGGTTTACCCGTCCATCAAAAAGAAGGACGGGCGGCGGGAGGAGTTCAACCGCAATAAAATAATGCACGGGCTGGACAAGGCTTTTGAAAAACGCCCCATCTCCGTGGAAGAAAAAGAAGAGCTCCTTAACCGCGTGGCGCGGTTCGTGAGGGAAAGCGGAGAAAAGGAGATTCCCGCTTCGGTAATCGGCCAGAAAATTATGGATGTACTGCGGGATACCGACGAGGTTGCCTACGTCCGTTTCGCTTCTGTTTACCGCTCGTTCAAGGACGCAAGCGAATTCATGGATGAAATTTCCCGCCTGTCGAGAGAGAAATCGTAATGCCGCGCTTCTATCCGATGATGATGGATTTAAAAGAGCGGGAATGCCTCGTTGTAGGCGGGGGCGACGTTGCGGCGCGGAAGGTCGAAATGCTCGTTTCCTGCGGCGCTAAGGTCAAGGTCGTCGCGCCGGAAATAGACGCTTCGCTTGAAAATCTGAAACTTGAAGGGAAGGTTCGGCATATCGACGGCGAATACGAAAAAAAACTTATGGACGGCGTAGTGCTCGCCATAGCGGCCACCGATAACGAGGCGGTAAACCGCGCTGTTTACGATGACGCCTGCGAAAGAGGAATCCCTGTGAACGTGGTGGACGTGCCGCCTCTCTGCACGTTTATCGTGCCGTCGGTAGTGGAACAGGGCGATCTCCTGCTTGCGATTTCCACCTCCGGGAAATCCCCCGCCATGGCAAAGCGGATCAGAAAAGAGCTGGAAAAAATGTTCGGCCCGGAATACGCGCAGATGCTTTCCCTTATGGGCGAGGTAAGGCGGATTTTCATGGAAAGAGAAAAGGATTTGAACGTAAGGATGAAAATTCTTTCCGAAATAGCGAACTCCGATCTCATTGAAAGAATCAGAGCCGGCGAGAAAATATCTCCCGAAGAGGTTATACGAAAAACGGTTCCAAAATGACGACCCTGATGATTTTGGCCTCTTTCTTTTACTTTCTGGGGATGACCAAGTTCTTTCTGCACATGGCGGTAAAGAGAAAAGCCTTTTTTTATCTCGCTACGCTGATGATGATTATCGGTTTTCTGCTTCATACGGCGATGCTTTTCGCCATCTCGTCCAAAACGGGGCACGGCCCGTACCACACGCCTTTCGAGCAGGCATCGTTTTTCGCGTGGACTACCATGGGCGCGCTTATTGCCGCCATATTCTATTTTCGCGTAACGCCGCTGGGCGTTTTCGTTTCGCCTGTAGGGTTTCTTCTGATGATATCTTCCTTTATCCTGCCGCACGACAATACCACCGCCATGCCGGCAAAGGAATTCTGGCTTACCATGCATTTCACCCTTTCGTTTCTGGCGATGAGTTCCTTCGCGGTTCTTTTCGCCGCTTCCATCATGTATCTTCTGAAGGAGCGCCACCTCAAAAAACACGATTTATCGGGGTGGTTTAAAAAACTGCCCGACCTCACCACTCTCGACAACCTGTTTTACGGCTCACTCGTTTTCGGTTTTCCGCTTATCACGGTGGGGACGATTTCCGCCATGTTATGGAGCTATTCCCATTTCGGCACGTGGCTTGGGCCGCATCCGGTACGGGTTATCCCATTTCTTCTTATCTGGCTGATTTACGCCGTTCTTATTATCGGGAGGCTTGCGTTCGGCTGGCGCGGGCATAGTCTGGCTCTTATGGGAGCGCTCGGCTTCGCGGGCGCTGTGGCCGCTTTAGGCATCCACGTTTATTGAGCGCCACACAAGGGTCTCGGCTTAAAAATAGAGCGTGTTATTTTTAAGCGGGCGTAGGTTTTTAGGATATAATACGAGGTAAGTAAAACTACCTTTTCATCTGTTCCAAGGAGGAAATGATGAAAAAAATTCTTGCGTTCTTTGCCGTTTTTATCTTCTGGTTATCCGGCCCCTCGTCGGCGGCAATTTATGTTATCGACCCCGCTCATTCCGAAATAGCCTTTTCGGTAAGCCATCTTGTGATATCCCACGTTAAAGGGCGTTTCCACAAGTTTGAGGGCGAATTCGAGTTCGACAAAGCCAATGTGAAACTGACAAGCGCCTGGCTGAAAATACGGGCCGAGAGCATAGATACCGATGTTGACAAGCGCGATAACCACCTTCGTTCGTCCGATTTCTTTGGCGTGGCGCAATATCCCCTGATAACGTTCAAACTGAAGAGCTGTAAGAGAACCATCGCCAACAGGATGGTGGCGTTCGGGGATATTACAATCCACGGAGTAACCAAAGGGATTATTTTGCGGGGCGAGTTCCTCGGCGCGGCAACCGGCCCGCAGGGGAAAAAGCGCGTCGGCTTTACTGCGGGAGGCGTTATTAACCGTAGGGATTTCGGTCTTACATGGAATCAGATTATTGAAACCGGCGGAGTTCTTGTCGGCGATGAAATTAAACTGATTATAGAGGTTGAAGGTATCGAGAAACAATAAATACACAGGAGGGAATAAAATGTTTAAGCGCGGTTTTTCTATCAGCGGATTTCTTCAAACAGTCTGCCTCTCTTTCGTCTTGCTGGCGCTGGTTGCATCGCCGGTTCTTGCGGCGAAGTACGTTGTGGATCCCCGGCATACGTATATCGGGTTTTCGGTCAAGCATATGGTCATATCCAACGTGAAAGGGCAGTTTCTCGATTTCAAAGGTAGTTTCGATTTTGATCCGGATAAAGCCGTACTGCGCGAAGCCCAGCTGACAATCAAGACAGCCAGTATTGAAACGCAGGACAAGGATAGGGACGATCAACTGCGCTTAACCGATTTTTTCAACGCTCCCAACTATCCCCTCATGACCTTTTATATGACAAGCGCGAAGAATACCGGGGGAAAGCATCTGATAGTGGACGGCAAGCTTACAATTCGCGGCATCACCAAAAAGGTGCGGCTTGAAGGCGAGTATCTCGGCACGGCGAAAGATTTATTGGGGAAAACCCATGCGGGTTTCACGGCGAGAGGCGAGGTGAACCGGAAGGATTTTGGTTTAACCTGGAACAAGACGCTGGAAGCCGGCGGCCTGCTTGTCGGCAATAAGGTTAACCTCATACTCGAAGTGGAAGGAATCCTGCAAGAATAACCATCACCGCTCCGGCACAGCCCTGGAAAGGCTATAATCCTGATGATGAATTTCGCCTATTTCACCTCGTCGCTTTTCTTTGAGCACAAAACCGGAGAGCATCCTGAAAACGGCCGTAGGCTTGAGGCGATAAACCGGGAAGTTAAAAAAATTATCCCCACGGCGGAATGGATTGAGCCGAGAGACGCAGTGCTGGACGAGATTGCGCGCAACCATTCGCGGGAATACATAAAGTTCGTAAAACAGCAGTGCGAAAGCGGAGCCGGAGCGATGGATATGGATACGCCGGTCTCCTCCCGCAGTTTCGATGCGGCGGTAAAAGCGGCAGGCTCCGGATGCGAAGCGGTGGAAAATATCTCCGCAGGGAAAATCAAAAGGGCGTTTTGCGCCGTGCGGCCTCCCGGCCATCACGCGGAAAGAAACAAAGCCATGGGATTCTGCCTTTTCAATAATATAGCGATAGCCGCCCGCCACGCCGTTGAAGGCCGGTTTCAAAAAGCGGCGATAGTAGATTTCGACGTTCATCACGGCAACGGCACTCAACACGCTTTTTACGACAATCCGGACGTTTTCTTCGCCAGCTTTCATCATTGGGGGATATATCCCGGCACAGGTTCCGCCGATGAAACCGGCGGCGCGGGCGCGGAAGGGGCTACGGTGAACTATCCGCTTCCGGGGCTTTCCGGTGATGCCGACTATATGCGGCTGATGGAAAACGACCTTCTGCCGAGGCTTGAGAATTTCAGCCCGGATATCCTTTTTGTCTCCGCCGGGTTCGACGCCCATGAATCCGACCCGCTGGGAGGTATGAGGCTGACGGACAGCGGGTTTGAACGGTTGACCGAAGCGCTCGTTTCGTTCGCCGCAAAACATTGCGGAGGAAGGCTGATTTCCTTTCTTGAAGGGGGGTACAACATCTATACTCTTGGGAAGACCGTGGCCGCGCATATTAAAATTTTGAAAGGATAAACGATGCCGATTCTTTCCGTTTACGACCTTGTGGTAAGGTTCCGCACCGCCGAAGGCATCGGCACGGCCGTGGACGAGGTTTCTTTCGAACTGGAGCCGGACGAAACCCTCGGCATCGTGGGGGAATCGGGATGCGGGAAAACCGTAACGGCGCTTTCCATATTAAGGCTTCTGCCGGAACCGCCGGCGGAAATCGCGGCCGGCAGGATAATGTACGAGGGGAAGAATATCCTTTCGATGAACCCGGATGAGCTTCGCAGACTGCGGGGAAATAGAATTGCCATGATTTTCCAGGAACCTATGACCGCTCTGAATCCGGTGTTCACCATCGGAGACCAGGTAGGCGAGGTTTTCCGAATACATGAAGGGGCTTCAAAAAAGATCGCGCGGGAAAAGGCGATTGAAATGCTTGCGCAGGTCGGCATCCCCGACCCGGAAAAAAGGGTGGACGAATATCCTCATCAGATGAGCGGCGGTATGAGACAAAGGGTGATGATAGCGATGGCGCTGGCGCTTAACCCGGCTATTCTGATAGCCGACGAACCGACCACCGCGCTGGACGTAACCGTTCAGGCGCAGATACTTGACCTGATGACCGAACTCAAGAAAAAATTCCGTACGGCCATAATTCTCATCACGCACGATCTGGGAGTGGTGGCCCAAAACGCGCAGAGAGTGGCCGTTATGTACGCCGGGAAGATAGTCGAAACGGGGCGTATTGAAGATATTTTCTCAAACCCTTCGCATCCATATACCGAATGTCTGCTGGAGGCGATTCCTTCGATTGCCGGAAGGGAAACCGGTCGGCTAAGAGAAATACCAGGCATAGTGCCCCCGCTTTATGAAAGGCCGCCGGGCTGTCCGTTTCACCCGCGTTGCCCCAAGGTGATGGAGGAATGCAAAACGGTAGTGCCGGATTTTTTCAGGATATCGGATTCACACCGAGCCGCCTGTCTTTTGCGGCGGTAAGCGGCGGCTAAGACCCGAACCGCAGGGAATCCGGCGGAACCTCCTTAACGATGTTGCGCCGAACAGTTTCAAGAAACTCATCCATTTCCACCGGTTTGCAAACTATGTAATCGGCTCCAAGCCGATATGCCTTGCGCGCGATTTCGGAACTGTCGTGCAC
>JAJRYM010000118.1 GCA_024275775.1 Nitrospirota bacterium | reverse complement strand
GCCTGCTTCATTATTTCTTACCGCCTCCGAAATCAGGGGCAAAACTGCCGTGAGTCTGGTATCCTTCGGCAATAAATCAAAAAACTTTTAGAGACGGATATGAGCATCATGCGATTTCTTCCATTGCCGGCGATTGCCGCCTTCCTTATGTGGCCGACAGCCGCTCTTGCGTCCGAGAAGGCCGAACAGACGCTTGACCTTACCTCCCACTGGGCGGGCTACGCATCCCTGACTGTATTCGTTGTGGCCTATTTTTTCGTCATGGTGGAGGAGTTCATTCACCTGCGAAAAAGCAAGCCTGTGATGATGGCCGCAGGCATAATCTGGGGAATAATCGCCGTCGTTTACGCCGAGCACGGCATACATCATCTTGCGGAAGCGGCGGTTAAGCACAATATCGAAGAATACGCCGAGCTGATGCTTTTCCTCCTCGTGGCGATGACCTATATCAACGTCATGCAGGAAAGGCAGGTTTTTGGGGCGCTCCGATGCTGGCTGATTAAGAAAGGTTTTGGCTACCGCAAGCTTTTCTGGGCTACGGGGGTGCTGGCTTTCTTCATATCGCCGGTAGCCGATAACCTTACCACCGCTCTGTTGATGGCCGCCGTGGTCATGGCCGTAGGCGCGGATAACACGAAATTCGTAACGCTGTCCTGCATCAACATAGTGGTGGCGGCCAACGCGGGCGGCGCGTTCAGCCCGTTCGGGGACATAACAACCCTTATGGTCTGGCAGAAAGGGCTCATAGGATTCGGAACGTTTTTCCTTCTCTTCGTGCCGGCGGCGGTTAACTTCATCATACCAGCCGCCATCATGCATTTCGCCGTACCAAAAGGAGCGCCGGCCCCAATCGAGGAAACTGTGCCGATGAAACGGGGCGCGCTGGTTGTAATATTCCTGTTTGTTCTTACGATAGTCACGGCCGTATCTTTCCACCAGTTTTTATGGCTCCCTCCGGTGCTCGGCATGATGACCGGACTCGGCTATCTGAAATTTTTCGGTTATTACCTGAAAGTCACCTACGGCAAATACGACGATTTTCAGAACGGGGGCAAATCCTCCCATCCGAGCCCTTTTGATATTTTCGACAAGGTAGCCCGCGCCGAATGGGATACGCTCTTTTTCTTCTACGGCGTGATTCTATGCGTCGGCGGCCTCGGAACCATCGGCTACCTGGAACTCGCTTCGCATACCCTGTACGTAAAAATGGGGGCGACGTTCGCCAACGTAATGGTAGGCTTCCTGTCGTCGATTGTGGACAACATACCGGTAATGTACGCGGTACTCACCATGAACCCGGATATGACGATGGGGCATTGGCTTTTGGTTACGTTAACGGCAGGCGTGGGCGGAAGCATGCTTTCAATAGGGAGCGCGGCAGGCGTAGCGCTGATGGGCGCCACGCGCGGAAAATATACATTCTTTCAGCATCTCAAATGGATGCCTGTAATTCTGCTCGGTTACGCCGCAAGCGTTATGGTGCATCTCTGGATTAATGCGGATCAGTTCCACCTGCCTCCCCACTCGTTTCACTAATCCGTTTTTCAGCCCCGCTATCCGTTCAGCAACGACATTCAGATGATAATCGGCGCTTAAAAAGCCGATAACACTTAAAGGGCGGATTTAGGGTCGAGCTTGTCACGCAGGCCGTCGCCCGTCAGGTTTATCGCAAGGACGAGAAGCATCAGGCATAAACCGGGAAACGTCGTAAGGTGCGGAGCGATGAGAAGGAACGGCCTTCCTTCGTTTAGCATCGCGCCCCAGCTCGGCTGTGGAGGCTGAACGCCCAACCCCAGAAAACTCAGCCCCGCCTCGGCCACGATAACGCCCGCCATCCCGAAAGCGGCCTCTATGATAAGCGGAGCGGAAGCGTTTGGCAGGTAATGGCAAAAAATCAGCCTCGCCGTGCCGGCGCCGGACGCGTGCGCGGCAAGCACGTATTCCCGCTCCCGCAGGGTGAGAATCTGCCCCCTCGTTATCCGGGCGAACGACACCCAGCCGGTAAGGCATAGCGCGAAGACTACGTTGAAAAGCCCCGGCCCCAGAACCGCCATGATCGATATGGCAAGCAGAATGCCGGGAAAGGCCAGCACGATATCTATTATCCTCATTATGAACTCGTCGACTTTACCTCCGATAGTGCCGGCCACGGAGCCGATTATCATCCCGACAGACGCGCTCACCGATATCACCGCAAGCCCCACGAGAAGGCTGATGCGGGAGCCGTATACTATCCTGCTGAGGATATCCCTGCCGAGCAGGTCGCGCCCCATGAGATGCCCGGCGTCCGGCGGCGCCAGACCGAAAAGAAGATTTTGCGAATACGGGTCCTCGGGAGCGAGCATCGGCGCGAACAGGGCGAGCAGAAGGAAAAGAAACAGCAGAAAAAGCCCGATGCGGAAATTAAGCCGTTTCATCTGTTAAGCCTTATGCGCGGGTCGAGAACGCCGTAAAGAACGTCGGTGAGGAAATTCACCAGCACGTATCCGACGGCGATGGTAAGCACGCATCCCTGCACCATCGGATAATCGCGCGCCTCAATGCTTGTAATCATCAGCCTGCCAATACCGGGCCACGAAAAAATCGTCTCCGTTATTACCGCGCCCGAAAGAAGCGCGCCGAACTGAAGCCCGACCACCGTAACCACCGGCAGGAGCGCGTTGGCGAGGGCGTGCTTCAGGTAAACGGCTGTCTCGCCGAGCCCTTTGGCTCTGGCGGTGCGGATAAAATCCTCGCTCGCCACCTCCAGCACCGACGAGCGGGTAAGGCGCAAAAGAATGGCCGCCATCGCCGTGCCGAGCGTGACGGCAGGCAGGACGATGGCGTCCAATCCGCCTCTGCCGGAAACCGGAAACCAGCCCAGTTCTATCGAAAAAACTATTATGAGAAGCGGGCCGAGCCAGAAATTGGGCATAGCTATGCCGAAAAGGGAAACCATAAGCGAGGCGCCGTCCACGGCTGTATCCTTCCTTGCGGCGGCAAGCACTCCGAGCGGTATCGAAAAAAGGATGGCGAACAAAAGCGCCGCCAGCGCCAGCTCCAGCGTGGCGGGCCACCGTGAAAGGATTTCCCCAAAAACCGGCTCGTGCGTATGGATGGACGTGCCGATGTCGCCCCGCGCCAGACCGCCGAGGTAGGAGAGGTACTGGGCGGTAACCGGCCGGTCTAGGCCCAGCTCGTGGCGAAGCGATTCCCTGTCTGCGGCCATGGCGGTTTCGCCTAGCATGATTTCCACCGGGTCGCCTGGGATGAGGTGAATCATCAGAAATACCGCCGTAATGACGCCGAACAGCGTCGGCACTAGCAGTAGCGTTCGCCTTGCTATCCAGCCCCTCACGTTAATCCTCCAGCCTTACCGAAACGAGCGAATCGAGACTCTCGTCGGGATACAGCTCGAACCGTTTCACGTTTGCCCTGACGGCCGCCACATTGACCGACACCCACAACTGAACGTAAGGAAAATCCTCGGCTATGATTTTCTGCGCCTCATCGTAAATAGCTTTCCGTTTTACAAAGGAACTTTCCCGGCGGCCTGCCTCAAGCAGTTTATCAAGCGCCGGGTTTGAATATCCGCCCCTGTTGGCGCCGTTTGGCGGAACGCTGGAGGAATGAAATATGTAATGGTAGATATCCGGGTCGGCTATCCCCACCCATGTGAGCGAATAGACCTGGAAATTCCCGCTTTTGATATCGGCGAAAAAAGTGCCCCACTCGAAACTTTTTATTTCGAGTTTTATGCCGATTTGCCGCAACTGCTCGCCGAATATCTCCGCTATCTTTTTTCTCGTCGGGTTCTTGCTGGTCTTGTAGGTAAGCGTAAAGCGCGGCTTGCCGTTGCCTGGGTTGGGATAGCCGGCTTCATCTAGAAGCTTCCTCGCAAGAGCCGGGGCGTAAACTATTTTTTCAAGATGCGGATTATAAAAAATATTCGAAGGGGCGATTATGCTTTCGGTCTCCACTACGAGCCCTTTCATCAGATGCTCGGCTATCGCTTTCCTGTCTATCGCGTGCGCCACGGCTGACCGCACCTTTAGATTTTTCAGAATCGGGTCGCGCAGATTGAAACCTATGTAGGAAACGTTGGTGCCGATTTTCTTCATGATGCGAATGTTCTTCTGCTCCTCCAGCCACGGCAGAACCGCCGGCGTGATGGGGTTTGAAACGATATGCACGTTTCCTTTTTTAAGCTCCAGAAGGCGGACGGTTTCATCGGGAACAATTTTAAAGATAACGCCGTCGAGCACGGCCGGGCGCGCGAAATATCCGTCGAAACGTTTCAGGTAAAGCCTCTCCCCGCGCTTGTAATTTTGAAAACGGAAAGGGCCGGCGCCTATCGGGTGGGCAGTAAGATCACCGGAACCGTCCGGCACTATTCCTATGGTGAGGTTGCCCAGAAACGGCGCGTACGGTTTCTTGAGTTTTATGACCAGCGTGTAGGGATGGGGCGCGGCCATAGAGCTTATTGGCGAAAGCGCCGACTGTTTGGGCGAAGCGGTGGCGGGGTCCAGTATCGATTGAAAGGTATAAAAAACGTCGGCCGAAGTAAGCTCTCTGCCGTCGTGAAAATGAACTCCCTTTCTGATTTTTATTATGTAGCTGGTTTCGTTCGGGCGTTCAACCGACTCGGCCAACATCGGAACGAGGTTCAGGTTTTTATCCCGGCGGAAGAGACCGCTGTAAATGATGTCGCATATTTTCGAGGAAACCGCATCGGTGGCAAAACGCGGGTCGAGTACGTTCGGGCCGGTTTCCAAGCCGATAACGATGGTGTTGGGCGGAATTTTTTCAGCGGACTCGCAGGCGAACAGAGCAAGGAAAAGCGGAACCAGAAATTTCCTGAAATTCAAAATGTAGCAACCATAGACATGTCAAACAGCCTGCTTTCCGACTGCGTTGGCTTTTTGTGAAGATATTCTACGAGCGTTTTCCACCCGTTACCGCCATGCACTTTAATCTCAGACCCGCATGGCCGTATGCTTGTGCCAAAGCTCTGAATCTTCCCCTTGCAAAGTCCCGGCGTAGCTTTAGCGGAGACGGGCGCCAGCCTAAGGGGAAGTGGCTCCGCGCTGAAAGCGCGGAGACGAAGGGGCTTTTCATTTGTTTGGAAAAAAGGAAAACGAGCTTCCTTACTTGTAATAATCAAAGCGAAGTTTCTGCGAGCGTTAGCGAAGCTAAAACCTCCCCCCGGCAAGCCGGTACCCCTCCTTATAGCGCTTTGCGCTGAAGGAGAGGATTCAATAACAAATTTGTCATCACGAGGACTCCGAAGGAGGCCGTGGTGATCTCTCTTCCATAGAGATTGCCACATCCCGCCCGCGGCGGGATTCGCAATGACATGCACGGGGTTACGCATCGCGAAAGAATGAAGAAATGTGACGATTTCGTTATAAGAGACCAATGCTAAGCTCCAAAACTTTTACATATGTCCGTGGTCAATATATCTGAAATTCAAAACCGGCTTATCATCTCCCGTTTATCTGTTAAGCGCCCGTGAAGCTATATCCTTCCGACAGAACGCGCCTTCCCATTTAATCGTATCCACCCGCTTATAGGCGCGGGAGACAGCCTCCCGAATATCCGCGCCGACGGCCGTAACGCCAAGCACTCGCCCGCCGTTCGTCACAATTTCCCCGTCTGTTACGGCTGTGCCCGCGTGAAAAACGGTTACGCCTTCGATATCTTTTTCGAGGCCTTCTATCACTTTTCCTTTTTCGTATTTACCGGGGTACCCCTCGGAAGCCATCACGATGCAGACAGCGGAGCCTTCCTCCCATTCCGGCGTAACGTGGCTTATCTCTCCTTCTACTGCGGCTTCCAGCAGTTCAAGGAAATCACCTTTGTATCTTGCGAGTATCGGCTGTGTTTCCGGGTCGCCGAAACGAACGTTGAACTCCAGCACGGACGGCTCGCCGTTATCAATCATCAGCCCCGCGTAAAGGAAACCGGTGAACGGCCTGCCCTGGTC
>JAJRYM010000117.1 GCA_024275775.1 Nitrospirota bacterium | reverse complement strand
GATACCATCGTCGCCACGTTAAGCGGACAGTCGCTGGTCGACTTCTGGAACTCGCTGTCGGCTGGTCAGCAGACCATCGCCAACCTTACGCCTTCGCAGGCCGACACCATCGTCGCCACATTAAGCGGCAACTCTTTGGTAACGTTCTGGAATTCTCTTGCGACGACACAGCAGACTATCGCTAACCTCACGCCTTCGCAGGCTGATACGATCGTTGCTACACTTTCCGGACAGTCACTGGTGGACTTCTGGAACTCTCTCGCGACGACACAGCAGACCATAGCTAACCTTACGCCTTCGCAGGCCGACACAATCGTTGCCACGTTAAGCGGCAACTCTTTGGTAGCATTCTGGAATGCATTGTCGGCCGGTCAGCAGACAATCGGGAACCTTACACCGGCTCAGGCTGATACCATCGTCGCCACGTTAAGCGGACAGTCACTGGTCGACTTCTGGAATTCTCTTGCATCGACACAACAGACCATCGCTAACCTCACGCCTTCGCAGGCTGATACGATCGTTGCTACACTTTCCGGACAGTCACTGGTGGACTTCTGGAACTCTCTCGCGACTGCACAGCAGACAATCGGGAACCTTACACCGGCTCAGGCTGATACGATCGTCGCTACATTAAGCGGCAACTCTTTGGTAACGTTCTGGAATTCATTGTCAGCCGGTCAGCAGACAATCGGGAACCTTACACCGGCTCAGGCTGATACCATCGTCGCCACGTTAAGCGGACAGTCACTGGTCGACTTCTGGAATTCTCTTGCATCGACACAACAGACCATCTCGAATCTTACACCGGCTCAGGCTGATACGATCGTCGCTACATTAAGCGGGCAGTTACTGGTCGACTTCTGGAACTCACTTGCGGCGGCCCAGCAGACCATCGCCAACCTTACACCGACTCAGGCCGATACGATTATCAATGCCCTCGCTTTGCCGACTGATAAGGTCACATTCTGGAACAGTCTTAATCCCACTACCCAGCAGACACCGGCCATTGCACAGGCAGTTCTTGATTCGTTCACCGCTATCAACGACCCGAACGGCGCGGCGTTGTTGGCGTTCTGGAATTCGCTATCGGCGGCACAGCAGGCCGGTATTACCTTGACCATATATGAAGTGTCCATAATCAATCCAACCCCGGCGCCGACGGGCGTTCCCGACTATACAGTCGCAGAACTTGGTGAGTTGACCGAAACTCAAATCGAAGAAGATCTTGATAAGGCCAACAGTGAAGATTCCGCCATTCTGGTTGCTACCGCCGAGACGGCTAAGGCTATCGGGATTAACGTTGGTGAATTGACGGGTAACGGGAGCCCGCTCGACAACGCCGATGATGCAATCCTCAAATACCTTGCAAGTACAAGCGAAATAGACAGCGGTTCCTTTAAGCCTGAAAATTATCAATACGGATTGCAGGTCGGCCAATACATAAGTGAGGAAGCCCTGGCGCAAATCAGCGCAAACGGGTTCCTTGCTTACGCGGTGCAGGTGGAAGAGGATATCGTAAACCGCGAGGCGATGAGCGCCATTACCGGCAATTGGGAGGATGACGATAGTGATAAGGATAATGACGAGGATAGGAACAGTTTGTGGAAGACTATCGACACGGCTCTGGAGTCGGGCGGAATACGTGAAAGAGACGCGGCGCTTACCAAAGTAACGGACGCCCAGGCCGGCAGGGTGGTAAAAGATTCGAGCGGCAGGTGGGTGCGGGCGCAACAGTATGTGCTTAGGCCGGACGATAAAACCGTTCAGGTGGTGGATGTGAATCTGCGCGGCCAGAATGCCGGAGATCAGTCGGGTTTGACAGTGCTGAACTGGAACACGGAATTTAATCAGACACTGCCCGGCGGGAGCGATCTTCTCGCACTGCCGTGGGCGGACTATCTTAAAACAAATATTGACGATGGACGGTATGTGAATAATCCAAGCAACTACGAGCTTAAAAAAATGTCCGTCGAAGTCAGGCATGGTTCCGACAGTATGGCGGAATCGCGGAAGTTTAAAGACTTATCTTCCGGCAAGCAGGAAATAAAATCTGAAGAGCTCAAACTGAACGGTGCGGAATTCAAATACAGCGAATCGCTGGAAACCGACGAGAATCATAATATATACAGGGTTGAACAGGTATTAAACAGCGGGGCTTTAAAATACCGGTATGTTACAACAACCGAGTCCGGCCGAACCATGAACGTTGAAGCCTTCTTTTACGTTGTCGGCAACGCCACCGATCAGTCCAACACCGGCGTAATCAGCGGATTTGAGGGGATGGAGATAAGAGACGTTTGGCATGCTCTCAGCGCCAATATGTCATCCGCAGACGGTACGGCCGCCGGCCCGGCAATTGGGCCGCATAATCTTGAAATGCGTTTTGCTAACGGCCAGGGAGCAAATTTCTTTTCCGCGCCTCTCGATATCGTTTACATACCGTTACCTAATATGACGTGGAAAGCACCGGCCGACGCTTATGTTCATCCATCGGGGGAAAATGATTAAAAGAGTGGTTTCTATGCCTGCCTGATCATCAATGCCGACGCCAGAGCCTTCACGGTATTCTTCCGTAGATTCCTGCGTTACGGATTTCTCTGCTAAAATTAAATATTTAACGCAGATACATAGGGAAGAGGGTGAGAAGTTTTTGAAGTTTCGGGTACGCATCTTTCTGCTTTTAACGGTTGCCCTTTTGCCTTTTCCGTATGGCACTTCACAGGCAAAGTCCGCCCATGAATATTCCGTAAAAAAGGCTGTTGATATTACGGTCGAATCGCCTTCGATAGAGGCGCTGATTCCGGCAACGGCCGGAAAGAAAACTGCCGAACCCATTCCTGCTCCGTCTGTAGCCGCGCCTTACTTCTCTATAAAAGTTCTTGATGGAACGCCGGCGGTGAAAAAGAAAAAAAGTGAAGAAGAAGATTATTTGTCGCTGGACGGATTAAACAGGAAAGAAACCAAGGGAGGCCCCTTCAGGAAAGTTGCAGGGTTCTCCGCAAAATCTACAAAAAAGAAAACCCAGGCGCCAAAAGGCAAAAACAGATTCGCGATGCCCACGCGGATTTCAACATTCCTGACCTACTCCACTCTGGTAGGCAGTTCTTCAATTATTGGCGGAGACGCGTCCGCTGTGCTGGCGCCCAGTTTTGAAATACGCCCCGGCAAGTCTCTTATTCTTCTGTATAACGGCTCCTTTCAGAGAAAAAAGCAGGTTTTTACCGAAGACCAAGGCCCGCGACAGAGCACGGAAACCACCACCCATACGCTTACCCCAATGTATCAATACAGGTACTCCCCCCAGTTTACGATAACCCCGTCTTTGTTTCGCACATGGGCGTTGACGAAAGAAAGTTCCGGCGACAAATGGTTTCAGGGGCTTTACGATTATCGTGATTTGGGGGCGGGAATCGATTTCGCCTATGCGGTCGACACATCTAAAGAGCGCTCCAGCACTTTTATGCTTACGGCACAGCGTTATGAGCGCAGATATCCCAACTTTCTTTCGCTCATTTCAATCGCCGGAATTTCAAACCTTGAAGAGCATGAAAAGGATTTTATCGGCACACTTCTCTCCGCGGCGTACATGGTAAAAAAACAGGAAGGCCTTTCGGTTACTACCTCGTTTTCATCCCTGTTCAAAAATTACAGGGATAAACAGATCGAAGACTCTGTAGGGGGCCGTACAGGCGAAAAACAGAAAGATCAGGTACATACGGTCAATCTTATTCTTGAATACAGGCCGGGTAAAAGCTGGAACTACGGAATTACGGGAACGTTCAGTTACAACGAAAGCAACCAGAACCTGGCGACGGGAAGTTTCCCTGACATCACATTCCAGAAAAACTATTTTTCGTCATATACGATAGTGGTAGCGCCGAATATCAGCTACGTGCGCCGTCTTTCCAGGAAACATGCCCTGAAACTCGGCGGTTCGTATTCCCTCACGAACATAAAATATGCCGACCGCCGGGCGAAAGACGCCTCCGGGGCTATTACCAACGTAAAGGAAACGGACTGGACTCACGACATTACCCTGAATGCGCTGTATGCCCTTAACAGGCGGTGGAGCGTTGGAGCCATTCTCAATTACACCAGTGCCAGAAGCAACACGAAAGACGAATCCGTATTCCGTTTTAACTACGATATAGTGAATGTGTCGGCCGGTCTTACGTATCAGTATTAGTCCGGCTGATTTCTACTTGAGCAACAGGCGCATATTGTATAAAACGACGTCCGCCCTGGCTTTATCGCCCAGCGCGATGAATATTCTCATAGACTCGGTGTAATATCTCATCGCCTGCTTTGTTTCTCCTTCCAGCGACAGAAGCTTGCCTATGTTATTAAGCGTTGTAGCTTTTCCAAGATGGTTGCCGGATATTTCATCCAGCTCGAGCGCCTTTCTGTAGTACACAACGGCCTTTTTGCGCTTATCTTTTTCAACGTATGCCGCGCCGAGTGAATTATAAATAGAAGATATCTGTACAGGATTGCCCGTCTTTTCCGCCATTGTCATAGCTTTTTCAAGTTTTTTTATTCCGTCGTCGAGCTTCCCTCTTTGCATATCGATAAAGGCAAGTCCGCTGAGGTTTGCCGCAACGCCTCCCGGATTATCCTGCTTTTGGCTTACGGCCAGCAGTTCAGCGAACTTCTTCTCAGCTTCGTCGGTTTTGCCCTCGCTTAGAAGTTTCTGCGCCACAGCGAAATCATCCTGTTGGTCGCTGTTTTTCGGTTTGTCCGCGGCTTTTACATTGGCCGTTGTTGTTACGCACGCTGAGACGGTAAGCGCTAAGCAGATAATAACCGCCGGCAGGAGCCTGTGTTTACCGCTGTTCTTCATCTTTTATTTTTATGAATTCCTTGAGAGCCATCACAAGCTGGTATTTGCTTAAACCCGTAGTATCAGCCAATATTTTGCCAAGCGGAATGGATTCGGCTTTTTGCACCTCGATGAGTTCCTCAATTTTCTTTTCCGTTAAAAGTCCCTGTTCCAGAGCTATGTCTCCATATCGTCTGTTAGTCTCAATCTGTTCCAGCAGGAGTTGCATGTTTTTCAGTTTGTCTATACAGCCTGTCTCCACGGCCAGCTTGCCAAGCGGTACTTTTGTCTGCCGTTGCATTTCAAGCGCGGTTTCCAGCTCTTTTTCGGAGATAAGATCTTTTTTAATAAGGTATTCTCCGAACCTCATTTTCCCATCCTTATTTTGTTTTCATCACGTAAACGCCGTCCCAATCTTTTGCCGGCGGCTTGATGTAAAAATCAAGGCATCGTTCAAGATAGGTAAGAGACGGGCCGTCGTTTACGTCCATTTCAAGGATACTGCTGAACAGGTCTATCGCCTGTTTCCATTCCCTCGCTTTGTAATGTTCCAGTCCCTTATTATAAAGGTTTATGAGCTTCATTTTTTCCAGATCGACATCGCCTTTCCGCCCCAGAAGTTCATAGACGCCGACAACTTCCTGCTTGCCCACTACGCGAAGCGAATCGAGTTCCCGCACCTCAATGGAGTCCCGGCAGGCGGCGTATGTGTAATGGCTTATCATGGAATAGGAGCCGTACTGCTTATTGGCTCCCTCCAGCCGCGAGGCGAGATTTACCGCGTCTCCCATCATCGTGTAGTCCATGCGGGTTTTTGAACCCATGTTCCCAACGACCATCGGGCCGGTGTTGATGCCTATTCTTACCTTAAGCTCGGCTTTGCCTTCCTTTCTCCATCCCTCCCGCATTTCAACAAGCCTATTTTGCATATCTATGGCGCCGAGGCAGCATTTGAGGGAGTGTTCCGGGTCGTCCATCGGCGCGCCGAAGAAAGCTATTATCGCGTCCCCTTCATACTTATCCACGGTGCCGTGATATTTAAGGATGATTTCAGTCATGTCGGTAAGATAATCATTCAGCAGATGCACCAGCTCTTCGGGGCTGAGCTTTTCCGATATGGAGGAAAAGCCGGCCACATCGGAGAAAAACGCCGTCATCTCTCTTCTCACTCCTCCCAACTGCAGTCTTGAAGGGTCTTTTACAAGTTGGTCGATAATGGCTGGGGAAAGGTACTGTCCGAACGCTCCCTGTATGTAACGTTTTTCCTTTTCTTCGGAAATAAACCGGTAAATCGCCAGAGATACGTACATCACTCCCGTTTCCAGAAGAGGTGGAACGGTGTTCAGTACAACTTGGTGGCGTGAAAAGATGTAGTAATGAACGCCGGCCGTCGCAAAAGCCAGCACGCCGGCAATCGCTCCGCCGCTTACGGCGCCCAGCAGCGGAATGCAAAGGAAAAGTAAAATTCCCGCTCCGAGTATGCTCAAGATATCAATGAGAATGCCGGGCGTCTGCGGGTCGGAGAGGAAGCGCCCGTGAAGTACGTTGTCTATGATGGTCGCGTGGACTTCTACTCCAGGAAAAACCTTGTCGAACGGCGTTATTCTCAAGTCTTCGATAGCTGTGGCCGTCGGCCCGACCATCACGATTTTCCCTTTAAGTTTTTCAGGGGGGATTTCTCCATTAATGATGTCGACGATTGAATAATGCGGGAAAGTGCCGCCCGGCCCGTAATAGTTAATCCGCATTTCTCCTATGGAGTTTGTCGGTATAAGGTAATTTTTTCTTCCCATAAGAGCTACTTTTTCCACGCCGGTCGATCCTATCCATATAATGACGGCGCTTTTTAAATACTTGCGTAGAACCGTCATCGAGAGGGGAGGGAAGAGGTAATCGTCCTGCCCTTCGAGCTCCACCATGTCGCGGTACTTTACGATTAGCGGCACCTTGCGTACCGAGCCGTCCACATCCGGGTCAAAGTTGAAATAACCGGCGCGTTTCGTCGCCTTTGATATTTTTGCGATTGTCGCCTCAACGGCAAAGGCTCTTTTGAGCCGAATATCATGCAGGCTTGTGCCCGGCTCTTTTTTTACGCCCGAATATCGCGATCTCGCTATGATTTTCAGGTAGCTTTCCATCTCCTGCTCCGAAAGGTGTTCAAGGCCCTGGCTGGAAAAATGGAAGAAGTAGCCGAGCACCGCTTTTTTTGAGCGCTTTAACGCCTTATAGAGTTTCATGTCGTTATCCGCATTTTTAACGGCGTTATTCACCATTTCGCTCAAGGCATCGTCCTGCAAGCCGGTTGTTTCAATATGTTTTTCGATTTTCAGGAGCTCATCCGTTCCCGCGCTCGTTTCCGGCGATGAAAATACGATATCGAATCCGATTACCTTAACTCGGTATTTTTTCAGGCTGTCTATAAGGTCCGCCACAACGCTCCGTTTCCATGGCCACCGGCCGAGCTTGTCTATGCTTTTTTCATCTATCGTGGCGATAACAACTTCGTTGCCCGGTTTGAGAGCGCCCCGGATGTTGAAGAAGATATCCTGCGCTAGAAGTTCAAGCCGCGAGGTAAGCCCGAGCGGCGTCAGGCAGACGCCCATTACGAGAAGAGTCACCGCCAGGAAAATCGCAAAATAACCGGCCTTGAACGTTTTTTTCATACCACAGTCCGTTTTAGCAGGCAACCGCGCGGCAGGCGAAACCTGTTGCTCCTCCTGCCGGTTTTTGTGTGAAAGTATTTCAAAAAGATACCATATTCCGCGCTTGAAATTGACTTTTATGCGGCCTGTTTTGATACATTTAACCGCCTTGTTGAACGCGGATTATTGCGCTTGTTTTCAATTTCTCGGCAAATAATTTTTACCGATATAGTTTTCAGGATGCGATTGGGCGGTTGCGCAGGAGAACTGTTGAGGAAATTTTTTCAACTGGATACAGCTTTGTGAGGTCGTGCTTTTTTTCGCTTATGGTCTCAACGGTGATAACGAGCGCTGTAACCTTATCGAAAGTATGATTGGTCACCGTATTATCCGGCAGGTCAGTGGTGCCGTTACTGGATGTGCCGTCTTCATATACGTAATCAACCGAAAAAGATTTCACGTTCAGCCACCTGTTACGCCATTGGGATACCTGGCCGGTGGAATCGATGTCGGCGGACTGCACCACGGAGTTCGCCGCATCGAAATTAAGCGCTATGATTTCACTACTGTTGATATCCAACACTCCATCCGCATCGCTATCCTTGGTGAAATAGATCGACGTGGTTGAAGTGATTTTGCTGGTGCCGAACGTGCTGTCTTTAAGGCCGAATACGTCTCCGCCGGTCTCCTGGGGATTGTATCCGATTGACCTTACGTAGCGCGATATTAGGGCCATGAGGATTCTGGCATCCAATATGTTGTGGGATACTTTCTGTTCGCCGGAGTAGATTTTGCTTTGCACGTCAAAAATCTTGAAAGTGTAGGTTGTTACTATCCCAACGATGGTAATGGCCACAAGCATTTCGATAAGCGTGAACCCTTTTCTTTCATGAATGATTTTAAACATTATTGCCCCTGTATGGCCGTGGTAATAGCAAAATACTGGTCAAAATGCTCTTTCCATGCCACGATAATCGTAACGGTTTTCATGCCGGGTGACGGCACGTTATCTCTTACCACCCACGCCCTTCTCATATATTTTGTGGGTACGAGGCTGGCCGGATTATCGAGTACCGGCGGCTTCTCCGTTCCATTGGCTCTTATGGTGTAGGCGTGATCCGCAAACTTGAATAACTGTGCCGGATCAGTGTAGGAGTCGTTAGAGTTTGAAGGGTTGGATAATGGGTGCCCCGCAGGCGTCAGCGCGGCGGAAATCGCCCCTGTGGAATCAAGCTTGAATCCGGTGTACTTGAACGATTCCATAGTGCTTTGCCCCAGTACGCTTGCTTCGAGATATCGTTTGCTTACCTTGTTTCCGTTCATGAGAGACATGGAAGCCGAAAACAGCGCCACAAACCCGAAAGATAAAATCGATATGGCAAAAATCGCTTCAAGGAGAGAGAAGCCGCGGTTTTGTAAAATCGGTTTTAGATACTTTCCCACGGGAATAACGGGACGTCTCAAAAATCGGTTTGTAATCATGTTCAGCCTAACCGCTCACCTTTCAATTATAAATTAACACCGGTTGGCAAATAAAAAAAGGCAAATGGTTAACCTGATTGCCAGGAACCATTTGCCTTTTCCTTTCAAAGCCGTAACGATTACAGACTTTCCGGCTGAATCTCCTTAATCGTGGTAAATGAGATCCTTTTCGCTGGTTTCGTCTTTATCCTTATCGCTGTCACCTTTATCACTGTCCTTGCCTTTGTCCTTGTCTTTATCCTTGCCTTTATCACTGTCCTTGTCTTTATCTTTGTCAGACTCAGCTTCGCCTGTGTCAGGAGCCAGCTCTTCCGTGATGCCGCCTAAATCTTCTGAAGTAGCGTCACTGTCCTTATCTTTGTCCTTATCTCCGTCTTTGTCTTTATCCTTGTCTTTGTCCTTATCCTTATCCTTATCGTCGTCTTTACCTTCGTCTTCATCAGCCCAAGCGGCTCCTACAGTAAGTCCCTGCACCATGTTGGGGAGCGGAACACTCACAACCACAAACGCAAATGACAAGATAGCGAGAAACAGAACCTTGCCTAAATAGTTCATTACAACCTCCTTTTTTTGAATGTCCATCGTTTACCAAACCTTTCCGTCTTCAACTTAATTATATTAAATTATAAAACTTTTTCCATAACCTTTATCGATTCTCTACTTTCCCGTAAAAGACCGACACATCTAACCCTATTAAAGGGCAAGAAGCGTTCCAAAATTATGAAAAGCTGGTGGATACAATACAAATTTAAAGGCCTTTGAAAATAAGGGGTTGGTCGTTGGCGTGTAATGTCGGCCTGTTAACATTTTATCGGGAAAATATAAATGTGCGATTTTTCATACATTCTTGATATTTATTTAGCATCTAATCTTTTTCCGGAGGTTGTCTGTTTATGATGTCGGGCATGAAGTTTATCGCGGATTCCGAGGCATTTTCTGCTGTAGCATTTTTTCTGTTAAAGATGAAAACGTACATGCACAGAAGAATTAAAGACATGATAAGCGGGCTGTACACAAGAAATGGCCGCCCAAGCATTGTAAACCCGATGAAGAAAGCGACGGCTCCCAGAAGAAAGCCGTTGTTCTCATGAAAGAGAAGCGAGTCGGCCCGTTGAATAGATCTGAACATTTCCGGGAAAAACCTTCCTCCCCACATTCCGGAGCCGATAATGGCGATTGCCGCTACCGGAAAAGTAAAGGATGAAAAGGGCGCGTTCGTCACAAGGTAATAAGAAAAGAAATAGGCGACCGGCTGGAACAGCATTAAGTGAATCGGCTTAAACCTAGTGGTCCAGAGCCCCGCCAGGATTCCCGCCATCCAGCATATTGTTACCAGCGCGTACGTGAGGTAAGTGGAGGAAACGTTTATCTGTAGCGATAAAAGGAATCCGAACTGCATGAACGAGAAAAATATTCCCGTAAGAAAGCAGAATATTTTTTTCATTATCATCGGCGGCCTAGTCGAAATACCTGTCCATGAAGCGTTCCATGCCTCGGCGGAGAACAACCTCCATGTGGTCAACCGAAAGAGGTTCCGCCTTCTCGATGAACCAGTGGAGGCGCTTGGGGTTGTACACTCCTATCTTCGGGTCATACTTCCATGCGATATCCAGATAATCGTGGATGCTGAACGGCATTTTTTGCGAAGCGTAGGCGAAGCCCCTATCCGCTTGCGGGCTGTAAACCACCACGACATCCCTGAATACGGTCTTAAGCGCGGCCGTAATTCTTGCAGGGGTGCGGTTGTTACGCTGGAGCTCTCCGCTAAGCTGAACCGATATGACGCCGTTCTCGGCAAGTTTTTCTTTCGCCAGAGCGTAAAACTCTTTTGTGTGCAGATAGGCTTCCTGAACCGTAAGAGGCGATGGAACATCCATGATAATAAGGTTCAAAACTCCATTATATTTTTTGAGGAAATGCTTGCCATCGTCATTGTGCAGAGACCAGTTTTTCAGACCGGCAAGCTTTTCCGGCGGAGTGTAAAATTTATAGCCTGCGTTTATCACGGAAGCGTCCAGCTCCACGGAAACCGTTTCGCCGGAATATAGGGAGACTTTCTTTACCGATGAGAGGGTTCCGTTGCCGACGATAAGGGTTTTTTCCGGTTTAACGAGCATGGCTGGCAGTTCGGCCAAAAAGTAATTAAGATCCTTCAGGTCGGAGGAATTCAGGTTCAAAAGACCGTCAAGGTAAAGGTAAAGGGTGCCATCGGCGCCTTTTACCACTTCCACTTTCTGGTAAGGGGAATTGACCGAATACAGCACGTTTGCCCCTTTGATTCCATGTTTGTCCCTGTATAGCTTTGAAGAACTTCCGTAGTCGAACTGTTCGAAATTAAATACCACCGTTAGGGCGATGACGGTATAGGCCGCCAGCAGGAGCCTTGAATTCAGAATCAGGTGGATGAGAATTCCGACTATGACCCAGTAAATCAGAATGAGGGGCAGTAATGTGCGGTTCCATGTAAGGCCTATGCAAATAAACCCTATAAGAAAACCTATCACCTCCGCTGTATAAAATGTTTTAAGATTGTTTTCGTGGCTTTCTTCGTCGCCGGTATGCACAAGACGGGGAAGAATCGCCGAAAACATTGCCGAAAATATAAAGGCGTAAATGAAAAGAAGTGTAAGAAACCCGTAACCTTTTACGCCGGCGTTGTCCATCCAGGCCGCGAGGTATCTGTAGGAAAAAGGGAAGGTAAGATGCAGGAACACGGAGCCCGCGAAAAGAGCCTTGAAAACGGGAACGGATATTCTCATCGAAACGAGATAGCCGATTGATAAGCCAGCGAAGAAAGCGGCCGTTACGAGGGTAATCACCACTTCTTCGCCGTATAGGATGGTCACGAAATCGCGCACCATTATAAACTGGGCTATGGCCAGGCCGGCTCCGGCCAACAGCAGTATCAGCATATTTTTTAGCCGTCCGTTTTCAGAAAAATCCATTTTGCCTATTCCGCCGTGCCGTAAATTTTAATTTTCGTTTCAGGGGTTTTCGGATCGTTTGATTTTATTATCAGGAATTCCTCGAACCGCCCCTTCTTTTCAGGTTTATACATCGCCGTGATTTCCACTTTTTTACCGGGTCTGATAGTTTTTTTATTAAGAGCCAAGCCGTTTTCATTTTGGGCCCCTATATTGGTTATGTACAGGTCCCCGTCGCCCATGTTGGCGATAACCAGCCTGTAAACGGCGACCTTGCCCTGTATTATTTTCCCCACGTTTACCTCCTGCGGCGTTACGATTATTTTCGGAGGCGGCAGGATTACCTTAATCGGCTGTCTTGCGGTCGGTATTACGTTTGCTTTCACTTTGAGAAGATGCGGCCCGGCAGGGCCGTCCGTAAAAATCTTTACGCTTTCGGTGAAAACCCCTCTTTTGCCGACAGGATTGAATATGACCTTTATTGTGCCGGTCTCGCCAGACTTAAACCTTTTTTTATTCTCAACGGCGAAAGTGCATCCGCATGATGGGGTGATACCGGTTATGGTTATCGCCGATTCGCCTTTATTCGTAAACGTGAAACTGTATTCCACTTTTTCCGGCGTTTTAATAGCGCCGAAATCGTGCAGGGTCTCTTTGAAAACAAGCCCGCCGCCGGCAAATACAGGGGTAATGAAAGCGTGAAAAAAGAGAACGGAGAAGGTTGCCGCAACAGTGCCCATGCCGCCGGATATTTTCCAGACGATTTGTTCCGTTGACTGCCTGTGGTTGCCCCGCAAGGAGCGGACTTTCTTCACGAAGCGGCACTCGGCAAAAAGCCGCAGATTATTATAAATCCTTCCATGAAACAATTCCGCTTTTGAAGCTGGTTGCCGTGGTAAAGGAAAGTTCTGCGGC
Organism: Nitrospirota bacterium; assembly: GCA_024275775.1. GTDB lineage: Bacteria > Nitrospinota_A > UBA7883 > JACRGQ01 > JACRGQ01 > JAJRYM01. Next base: position 4,665 of record JAJRYM010000117.1, on the reverse strand, counting down.
CTCGCCCGTACTGTACTGAACAAAAGCCTTTCCTCCGCTTTCCTGCCCGGAATGCACCGATACGGACGATCCCAGACCCGTTTTGGAACCGGCGGTTTTTCTCAGTATTTCGCCTGTTTGCCCAGTGCCTATGGTTGATTGTTTGTACGCCGTTCCGGTGGTATAGAAAATGGAGTAGAAGAAGCTGTCGCCTCCGAAACCGCACACATCGGCGCTTGGAACAAAGCTCGTGAAAAGAACCAGCCCACCGATTATGGTCGGTTTGCTGAGGCTTCTTTCTCCGAGTGTTGTAAAGTTGAAGAACCATCCTTTCGCTTTTTGAGAAAGGGTAAGCAGGTCGTCGAAGTTTGCCGGCACGCCGCCTCCGCCTCCGCTTACGCCGGCTACAGCTCCGGTGGTTTTTACCACCGCGTTGCTTGTGTTGATAAGCGACGCGGGGCTATTGGTAACCGAAGGATTATTGTAAGTTGCATCACTGTTTTGTGAAGAGGAGGAGAGGCAGTTGCCATCCCACTTGCCGTTTGGGAAGTCCCAGCAGACCTCTTTTATTCCGTAAAACGACTGTTTTGTCATGTCCGCCTTATCCGCGTCGCTGAAATATCTTCCCGTGCCGAAAAACAGCCATGTATTGCCGCTATCGTCACTGGCGCTGGCCGGAGCGGCCGATATCGATTCGCCCGGATTGGTCGTGAACAAAAGCGACATTTCCCACTTGCTGGGGTCGGGATTATTCTTCGTAATTATTCTCCACATTCTGCTCTGAAACAAGCCCCCGGCTTTGAAAGTTTCACCGATGTACACGGCGTCAGTATTGTATGTCGTGAAGTTTGCTCCTTTCACTTTGTTCGTTTTGTCGAAATCTATATCCACCGCAATCGGGTCGAAGAATTGCGAGTTGGGGTCCGATATCGTAAATACGGCTTTCAGGTCTCCCGTAGCGATATCAACGACAAACACCTTGCCCTGTTGAAAGGAGTTGGCGCCATAATCCGGAACGTAGGCCGATTTGGGCCCGGAACCGAATATCGCGAACCAGTCCGCCCCCACCTTCACGACGGTTGGAAAGGAGAGCGTGAACCCAAGCTCGCTTCGCCCTGCAACAAGCGATGGAAACCGTGTATCAAGATTGTGGCCGAACTCCCATAGAACAGTAGGCGATGTTGCCGTCGGGTCCGTTACGTCCAGAGCCACGTATGAGGATATGAATTTTCTCTGCTTTGCGCTGGGGATATCTCCGTCGCCGTCGATATCCAGCCCGGCATCGCTTATTTCGCCGCCGCCCATTCTCATGCCTGTTATAAGAATTGTGCCCCAGCACAGCCCGCTGTGGGGGTTCAGCCCCACATGCAGGGAGTCGCAGTTGAATGCCTGAACATCCGTCACCTTTCCTCGTGAGTCCATATAGTCGATATGGCCGTAATTCGGGTCCTTAAGCCACCTCAGATGCGGAAGAAGATTATAGGGGACAAGCGACCACTGTTCCTCGCCCGTACTGTCCAGAAAAGCGTGAAACTGCCCGTCGTTGGCGCCGACGTAAATTGTGGTATCCCGCGCGCTGTTGGCGGTAAGAAAGCTGAAATAGGTGGTATCGCCGTAGAGGAGATGGAAGTTTTCCTGGGGTTTGCCTACCACTGTAGGGGTGGACTGAATGATATCGCCTAGCACCCACTCGTTTCCGTTCTCGTCGGTTCTATCGCGCGTTCCGGCCGGGGGAGGGCTTAGCCCCCGCGTGAAGTCGGAGATTACATTCGCTTCCACCGCAGTGGAAACCCCAAGATATTCAGGGGTGAGAGCGATATCCTGAATCGGCATAACTTCACCGCTTTCCGCTATGCCGTTCTGGTTGGCATCTTTGAAACCGTAAACATTTCGGTTAAATACCCGAGTAGCCAGTTCCTCGCCCGCGTCCCAGTTGTACTGGTTCCATGTGGAAAGGCTTTGCTCCGTACTGACCGTTGTCGTGCATACGCCGGACGCCGCTTCGACGAGGGTTTGAATATTGGTCTGGTTGGTGTTGATATCAAAATTAAACGCTATGCAATTGTTGTTTACGTCCCTGAGGCTTCCATTGGAATCTATGTTCAGCGATATGAGATGCCCCAGCCAGTCGATTTCTCTGGTGCCTGTCGGCTCGATCATGCTCTTTGTCGGCAGGAAATAGGCCTGGTAAACTTTGCCCGCGCCGGAGGAAGAGGTGCCGAGAACGGAAAGAGCCGTGCCGGAGCTGGACCGCTTCAGTATATCGGATATGGCCGCAGTGAGGTTGTCGTTAAGCGCCGAGCCGTCCGAAGCCTGGTAATAGGTATCGGGGATGCCGTCCCCGTTTGTATCCCATTCGCCCTGTTTGTCGGGAGTGCCGCTTGAGTTGCTGTCTATAAACGCGCCGTTTTTCGATGTTTCTTTTAGCAATGTCGCGGCAGTGGCGCTGTTGCCAAAAGCAAAAACGGTATAGATAGTGAGAGTCTGGGATTGGGAGAGGTCGCTTCTAAGGTCGGTGGTATGCGCCCATAAGGCGACATCATCCAGATAATCGCTGGAAAAAGTTCCGCCGCGGGTCGGTTTAAAGTCGTTGCCGTCTCCATCGAAATCTCGCAGGTTGCCGGAGCCTATGGGAGCGGTTTTCGGTATGTTGGCATCCGCTGTCGACTCCCCATCGGTAATCACTATAACGAAATTTTTACTGCACGATACGGCGCTTCCGAATTCCTGATAGTAAAAAGGGTCGGTGGCTTGGCTTATCGTGTAATCGGCGGGGTCGTATCTTATGGTTCCGTCCTGCGCAAAATATCCGACGATCTGATAAAGCGATTCCGCCAGCGGAGTCAATGAATTGGCGGCAGTATTTTCGATATCGCTAATGAAATTCGGCGCGTATCCCGAATTGGTAATATGGGCGGCAACGCGCGCTCCATCCCGCCCGCTTGCCAGACCTTCCTTAGGCCCCTGTCCCGTGGTATTGAAGAAAGCAAGCCCCCACCTGGCCTGATCTTTAACCTTTTGCAGAAGACCGGTGATGTTTCCATTGAGGAAATCAGTGCTATCCCCGTTGCTGGCGTCTTTTTCCACTACTATATTGAAGGTTGCCACTATTCTTGCCGGATCGATAAAAAATGGTTTCGCGCTGGTTTTAACGCATTGGCTAACGGTTCCGGTACATACCTTCAACTGCCCGTTTTCCAGACCGTAGAAATACCCGGCTCCGAACTCTGTGGCGCTACTTTCCTTGCCTACGGCATTGATTCCAGCCGCTGTTGCGCCGAGCAAGGTGGTCTTTCCGCTTCCGTCCCTTACGCTGGCCTTGCCTCCTACCAGCACCTTTCGGGCAACGTCTATTCTTCTCATAGTCGCCCAGTTGAGCCAGTTGCCGCTCGCCCACCCTCCGGAGCTAATCACGAACATTCCAGCATTGCCGGGGACTGGGGAGCTGGAATAGTTATACCTGAGGTTGGAATTGAAATAACCGAAGTAAGTCGCCGCAGGGTCGAAAATGTCCCCTTGGGGGTAGGTCGGGCTGTTCATACTGCTTGAAGTGTCTATCAGCACCATCACGTTAGGTTTCACGTTGTTGGTTATGAAAATGGGCGTGTGATTATAGTCGGCCGCCGATTCCGCGAACACTGCCGATGGAAGAAAAGCCAGCAGTAAGGCTGGCAGGAATACGCTTAATCTAACCTGAGAAGCTAAAGACATCGCCCGCCTCCTTCGACACATTTGTAATTAATTTCTATGGTGGTTTCCTCGGTTCCCGAGTATTTGTAATAGGACTCGATCTTGTAATAAAAGCTCACGCCGCCCGACCCGCCGGAACCGATGCCCTCATACCGGGAAGCGAATTCGGAGGAGCTTCCACCCATTCGTTTTGATTTGACATAATCGATATCCAGTTTCAATACGTTCTGGTTGCTGGGAGTCGCGGACGTTACACCCATACTGCTGAGCTTGATGGAAACATCGGGGGTGTTGTCCGTATATGAATCGGCGCTGGATACGCTTTGCCCGAGGATTTCATCTTCCAGATCCGTTATGCCATCGCCGTTCGAGTCCGCTAGGTCAATCGTGACGTTTGCATTCCCAAGGTCGGTTAATGATATCTGCTGGTTGTTCGCCATGGCTCTTTCTACGAGGGCATAGCCGTATTCCACTCCGGAGTCGGAAAGGTACAGCCGTAACTGTCCGTTCTTGTAGCCTTTTATGTTACTTATGCCGCTTACCACGGTTTTTACCCCGATTTCGGCAAGAAGGGTTAAAATCATGATAATCAGCAATGCGAAAATGAGGGCTACCCCATTTTCATTGGAGAGATTTTTTTTAATAAAAGCCATTACTTTACCTAAACACCGACTGATGAAAACTTAACCAGGCTGGATGCGAAAACGGCTTGCGGGGCGGTGCATATGTGCGGGGGTCTGCTCTCGAGCGCCGGGAAAACGCCTTCCATATTATTCCCTTTACATCCAGCGGATATCAAAGCTAACTTCATTGTATTTCTGTATCTTATTATCGACTATTTTTACAGAAATTGTCAAAAACCCAGTAAATGATTACTATATTTTTCAATAAATTAACCAGTGCGCTTTACAAATATCATTCCACGATTTAATTTTTGCAAGAATCGCACCTTTAAGCACATCCCCTGATAAAATAGTTTCATAGTATTGGCATGTC
>JAJRYM010000116.1 GCA_024275775.1 Nitrospirota bacterium | reverse complement strand
TGGCCGTTCTTTTGCACGCGCACAGAGCGACGGTTTCCTTTTCCTCAAGAGTAAAAGCAAGCGGCTCGAACTCCGTTCCCTCGTGAGAGCCGTCGCAAAACGGCTGGCTTTTCGAGCGGCCGCACGCGCACCAGTGATATTATCCCGGCTCAAGTTCTAAAACTATCGGACTTCTTCCGCCGATTTCAGGTTCTGCCATGGTTTTTTCCTCCAAAAAATGTTTTTGTTTTGAATATAAATATAACCCGACATTCGGGTATTCAAAAGAATTATCCAGGGAAACCGGCGAGAACTTTAAAGCCTGATAAGGGCGGAGCCCCACGTGAACCCGCCGCCGAAAGCCACCAGCAGAACCAGATCGCCCTTCCCTGCGCGCCCCTGTTCTATAGCTTCATCCAGCGCAATCGGTATGGAGGCGGCGGCTGTATTCCCATAATGGCCTATGTTCATATAGAAAACCGACCTGTCCATCCCGAGCTGTTTCGCCACCATGTCGATTATCCGCTTGTTAGCCTGATGCGGCACGACCAGTTTGATATCGGACGGTGTAACGCCGTTATGATTCATCGCCGCCTCGGCGGCCTCCTTCATCATCTTTATGGCCACCTTGAACGTCCTGTTGCCGTGCATAACCAGCTTGTATTTTTTCTGCTCAATCATGTCGGCGGTGAAGCGGTGCACGCTTCCGCCACCGGGTGCGCTTAAATAATCGGATTTGCTTCCGTCCGAATATATATGGGTCGAAAGAACCCCCGAACCGCTTTCGCCCGCTGTAAGAAAAACCGCGCCGGCTCCGTCCCCGAAAAGAACGCAGGTGGTTCTATCCGTCCAGTCGATTATGCTTGAATAAACCTCGGCGCCTATAACAAGCGCATTTTTGTACACGCCGGAGGAGATAAACCTGTCCGCAGTGGCCAGCGCGAAGATGAAGCCGGAGCAGGCGGCAAGCTGATCGAACGCGACCGCTTTTACGGCGCCGATTTTCGACTGCACGAAACAGGCGGTTGACGGAAACAGCATGTCCGGCGTGGAAGTGCCGACGATAATCAGTTCAACGTCTTCGGGAATCGCGCCGGCTTTTTCAAGAGCGGCAAGAGCGGCTGGAACCGCCAGATCCGACGCGCTCTGATTTTCATCGGCTATCCGCCTCTCAAGAATTCCCGTTCGTTCCACTATCCACTGGCTGGATGTTTCTACCACCTTCTCCAGATCGGCGTTGGTTACAACTTTCTCCGGCAGGTAGCGGCCGGTTCCGGATATCAGGGACGGCAAAACGGCCTACTCCTGATCTTCAGGTTTTTTGGGGTTTGGCGAGATGGTTTTCTTGATGGCGCTCCACAAACCGGCTTTTCTATCTTCCATTTCTTTTTCAATCCTTATGTTTTCCGCCACGCCGTCCCGGATTTTTTTAACCACTTCCATGCGCGCAAAGCGGTCGGCATGTTTAACGGCGTTTTTAATCGAACGGGCTTTGGACGAACCGTGGCAGATGAATACGGAGCCGTTGATTCCCAGCAGAGGAGCCCCGCCGTATTCGTGATAATCAATTCGCTTTTTAAACTCTTCCATGTACGGCTTGATAAGCAGGTAGGCAAGTTTGCTTCTCCATGTGCGGGAAAAAATACCTTTCAGCGCTTTTGTAAACATTTCGGCCACGCTTTCGCTTACTTTCAATGATACATTTCCGACGAAACCATCGCAGATTATCACGTCGGCCGTTCCGCGGTAGACCTCCTTGGCCTCCAGATTGCCGATGAAATTTATCGAGCTTTCCTTGAGCATGGCGCCGGTCGCGCGGGCGATTTCATTACCCTTCCCTTCTTCCTCGCCTATGTTCAAAAGGCCGGCCGTAGGGCTGGCTTTATCAAGAATATGCGAAGCGTAAACCGAGCCCATTATTCCAAACTCGAAAAGAACCTGCGGTTTGCAGTCAACATTGGCGCCGGCGTCAAGCAGAACCGACCACCCTTTTTGAGTCGGAAGCATCACCGTAATGGCCGAGCGGTTGATGCCCGGAATCAGCCTGAGAATAAGCGCGCTGTGCGCCATGACAGCCCCGGTATTTCCGGCGCTCACAAAAGCGTCCGCCTTCTCCTCCCTGAGAAGCTTGACGCCCACCATGATGGAGGAATCTTTTTTCTTTCGGTAGGCGATCGAGGGGGCATCTCCCATGCCTACCACTTCCGATGCGTGTACGATTTCTATAGATAGCGCGGCGGTGTCGTGTTTGGCTAGCTCCGCCTGCACCAGATCTTCCTGCCCGACGAGAAGGATTGCGCAACCGGTTTCTCTGGCCGCAAGAACCGCCCCTTCAACTATCGCGCCGGGAGCGTTATCGCCCCCCATCGCATCGACGGCGATTTTCATCTATTTTTCTTCTACGGCGATAACTTCCCGATTGTTGTAATGCCCGCAGTGGGGGCAGACATGGTGCGCAAGCCTCTGTTCCTGACAGTTGGGGCAGACGATAACATTCGGCGCTGAAATGGCGTGATGCGATCTGCGAGCGTCGCGCCTTGCCTTGGAAGTCTTTTTCTTAGGTACCGGCATAATCTGTTCCTTTCAGATTTTAAGTTTCTTTAAAACCGCCAGCCGGGAATCGGCGTCCGTTTTCGGACACTGGCAGTCGCCATCGTTGAGATTCTTCCCGCATTTGGGGCACAGCCCCATGCAATCTTCATTGCATACCTGCCTTAAAGGCAGATTAAGCAGAAACTGCTCCCGCAAAAATCCGGAAACGTTTATCTCGCCATTCTCATAAGTGTACACATCATCATCGCCTACCGCTTTTTCAGCCGGAATAAAGGCGTTTTTTAT
>JAJRYM010000115.1 GCA_024275775.1 Nitrospirota bacterium | reverse complement strand
CACGCGAAACCTTCCCGCCGAGTGATATCCGCGCAAGCCGCCAAGGAGACCGTTGAGTTGATGCGCTTGGTTGTAGAAAACGGAACCGGCCGCATGGCGCGCATGGAAGGCTTCAGTTTGGCGGGGAAAACCGGAACGGCGCAGAAGTTCGATATTGAGGCAAAACAGTATTCTCAGGATAAATACGTGGCTTCGTTCATGGCGCTTTTCCCTGCGGATAATCCGGTTGTCGCGATACTTGTGATGGTGGATGAACCGGCAGGCGCCGGGTGGGGCGGGCAGGTAGCCGCCCCTGTGGCTAAGAAGATAGCGGAGGACGCGGCCGGCATTCTAAGCATCCCTTCAAGGATGGACGCCAGATACGTTGTGGACTGGAGCCGCATGGAGAAAAACTACACCTCCGGTTCGGAGCAGGTTCATTCCGAGCGAACCGGCGTTTATGAAGAAATTAAAAATCTTATCGCCGGATACTCCGAATCCGGGGAGAACAATTTGTGAGAAGGACGGTTAATGCGAGTGAACTGTTTGACGGCGACTTTCCGGAACTTCGGGATATCAGGGTCAATTCCATTGAATACGATTCCCGCAGGGTTAAAAGCGGGGGCTGTTTTGTTGCGGTTAAAGGCGTAAACACCGATGGGCACAATTACATCGGGGAGGCGGTTGCGAAGGGGGCGGCGCTTGTTGTCGCTGAATATTCATCCGAGTGGAAGGGAAAGGATGTACCGGTTATGTTGGTAAAAAATTCAAAACGGGAGCTGGCCAGACTGTCGGAAAGATTTTACGGACATCCATCCGCGCCGCTGGGAGTGGTCGGAATAACGGGCACAAACGGGAAGACAACCGTTTCCTATCTTGTGCAGTCAATTCTAAACCGCGCCGGTTTTAACACTACCCGCATCGGAACTATTGAATACCAGTTCCCCGATAAAACGATATCTGCGCTTAACACCACCCCCGAATCGGCTGACCTGCAGGCATTTTTCGCCAAAGCGGTCGAATATGAAAACCCCCGATGTGTGCTGGAAGTCAGCTCCCACGGTCTCGCCCTTGGCAGGCTGGATTACAGCACGTTTAAGGGGGCTGTCTTTACGAATCTTACGCAGGATCATCTTGATTTTCATCATTCCATGGAAGATTACCGGGACGCGAAAAAAAGTTTTTTTACGGAGTTCGGCCTTGAATACTCCGTCATCAATCGCGACGATCCTACCGGCGCGGCGTGGCTGGAAGAGGGGTTTCCATACAGGGTGCTTAGTTACGGTTTCTCGAAATACGCCGATATTCGCGTGCTTGAAAGCGAAACGGGATGGTGGGGAATACGCATGAAACTTGCGACGCCCGCCGGAAGGCTCGAAGTAGGCAACTCAATGCCGGGCAAATATAACGCTTCAAACATCATGGCGGCCGTAGGCGTAGGCGTGGCGGAAAATATTCCGCTCGATATTATTTCGGAAGCTATTGAATCTGTGCAATCGGTTCCGGGGCGGTTTGAGAAAATTGACGAGGAGCAGAACTTCGCCGTCGTGGTCGATTACGCCCATACGGATAACGCCCTCGCGAACCTCCTTCGCGCGGCGAGGGAAATGACGGAAGGAAGGCTGATATGCCTGTTCGGGTGCGGCGGAGACCGCGACAGGGGGAAAAGAAAACTGATGGGGAAAACCGCCTCCCAGATGGCCGATCTGCTGGTTGTTACCTCCGATAATCCCCGCACCGAAAATCCGGACGAAATAATAAAAGATATTCTTGAGGGCATACCTGGCAGAAGCTCCGACACTCTTTATGTAATCGAATCCAGAAAAGAGGCGATAGAAAAAGCCCTTTCAATCGCGCGTGAGGGCGACTGCGTGCTTATAGCGGGCAAAGGCCACGAAGCCTACCAGATAATCGGTACGGAACGGCATGATTTCGATGACCGAAAGATTGCCGCCGAATTTCTGAGGAGGATGTTCTAGGTGTTTTACCACTTCCTGTATTAGTTGCACGATACCTTTTCGGCATTCAACGTATTCAGGTATATAACCTTTCGCGCCTCGCTGGCTGTCGTCACGGCGCTTATCATTTCGTTTCTGCTTGGCCCCTTCGTAATACGTTTACTGGCCAGAAAAAACTTCGGTGAAAGGATTCGGGAAGAAGCTCCGGACCATCATATGGTGAAAGCAGGCACGCCGACTATGGGCGGAATAATCATACTGATATCGACGCTGATTCCAGCCCTGTTCTGGCTGGATCTTACAAACAGGCTGGTTTGGGCGGCCATACTTGCTCTTCTTCTGTTCGGCGGTATCGGCATCTACGACGATATGACGAAACTCCGGGACGGTTACGGCATAACGGCCAGAAAGCATATCCTGCTTCAGTGCCTGGCAACAGTGCCGGTGCTGATGGTGATCGCGTCCGACGCCGGATTTGACGGAGTCTTAACGCACATCTACGTGCCGTTTTTCAAAAACCTGCAACCGGATTTCTCCTTCTTCTACTACTTTTTTGCGATGGTCGTTATCGTGGGAGCGTCCAACGCCGTTAACCTCACGGACGGGCTGGACGGCCTCGCCATAGGGCCGATTATCATAGCCTTCTCGGCTTACACCGTAATAGCCTACGTTGTCGGGCATGCCGGGTTCGCGCAATACCTGCAAATACCGTTTATAAGGCACGCGGGCGAGCTGGCCATTTTGTGCGGCTCCGTTGTGGGCGCCTCGCTCGGTTTTCTCTGGTATAACGCATACCCTGCCCAGATTTTTATGGGCAACACCGGCTCCGTTTCGATGGGCGCGCTCCTTGGGGTTGTGGCTGTCGCAACCAAGCATGAAATTATCCTGATTCTTGTAGGCGGGATTTTTGTGGTCGAAGCGCTTTCGGTAATCATACAGGTGCTCTATTTCAAAATGACACGGAAAAGGTTTTTTCTTATGGCCCCGCTTCATCATCATTTCGAAAAGAAGGGATGGGCGGAGCCGAAGGTTATCATCCGCTTCTGGATTGTCGCGGTGCTTCTGGCGCTTGTATCGCTCAGCACGCTGAAACTGAGGTGACGATGAAAACACTTGTGGTCGGAGCAGGCAGAACGGGAATCGCGGTTGCAAACCGCCTGCGCTCTTTTGGAGAAGATGTGACGATTACCGACGCCAGAAGCGCGCACGAACTTGGCGCGGATATTCAAAAGCTGAATGGCGGGGCGGAGACCGTTTTCGGCGGTCATGAAAAAGTCATGAACGCGGAATTCGGCCTTGTAATAACATCGCCCGGCGTACCGTGGGACAGCCCGCTTCTTGCTTTTTTTCGGCAAAACGGACTGCCGGTAATCAGTGAAATTGAATTTGCTTTCAGGCATTT
>JAJRYM010000114.1 GCA_024275775.1 Nitrospirota bacterium | reverse complement strand
GTCGGCAGGAAGGTCCTTCATGAAATTTTCGGACAGGGAATAATAAGGAAGTGCGAAGGTTCAGGCGACAACATGAAACTTACCGTCCATTTTCGGCACGCCGGCCATAAAAAACTGTTGAGCCGGTATGTTAAACTTTCGCACTGAGGCTATGCGATCTTTCCTGCTGATACTGCGGGATATCAAGATAGAGCATACCCTTTTCGCCATGCCTTTCGCGCTTATGAGCGCATTTCTGGCGGCCGGCGGAATGCCGCCCGGCAGGGAGATTCTTCTTCTGGTTATCGCCGTTGTCTTTGCAAGAAGCGCCGCGATGGCTTTCAACAGAATAGCCGATGCCGGCTTCGACAGCTCGAACCCGAGAACATACGGCAGACCGCTTGCCTCCGGGCGTGCGGGAAGAGGTCTGTACATATTTTTTGTGGCGGCTACATCCGCCGGTTTCATCTTCTGCGCGCGGCTTCTTAACCCGCTGGCGTTTTTACTTTCACCAGTGGCTCTGGCGGTAATCTTCTTTTACTCATTCACGAAAAGGTTCACTGTATGGTCGCATTTTTTTCTCGGGCTGGCGCTATCGCTCGCGCCCATAGGCGGGTGGGTGGCCGTAAGAGGTGAAATAGGGCCGGAATCGGTGGCGCTGGGGCTGGCGGTTCTGTTCTGGCTGGTGGGGCTGGATATAATTTATTCCTGCCAGGATATCGAGTACGACAGAAAGGCCGGGCTTTTTTCAATTCCTTCCCGTTTGGGAGTAGAGCGCGCGCTGAGGCTTTCCTCCCTTTCCCACATTGTGATGCTCTGTTTTCTTGCGATTGTCTGGTTCCTATCGCCGTATCTCGGCGCTGTTTATCTTGTGGGGCTGGCGCTCACGGCGGCTTTTCTCTGGTATGAGCACGCCATAGTCAGGCCCGACGATCTCAATAAGGTGAACGTGGCGTTTTTCAACCTCAACGGAATCATATCCGTCGGCCTTATGATTTTCGTAATAGCCGACACGCTCATTTAATCCGATGGTGGAAAAAGACGCCAGGGCGGGGCATCGTGAAAGACTTCGCGCGAAATTCCTTCAGCACGGGCTGGAGAAGTTCACCGATGAGGAGATAGTCGAGCTTCTTTTAACGCTGGCAACGCCGCGCAAAGACTGCAAGCAGGCGGCGCGGGCGGCGATGAAACGCTTTAAAACGCTTCGCAGAGTATTGGAAGCCGACCTTGAAGAACTGCGGACGATAAAGGGAATAGGGCCCAACAACGCTTTCGGAATAAAGTTCATTCATCAGATAGCAAGAAAGTTTCTAAGGGAGAGAATGATCGGGAAACAGGCTTTCCATTCTTCCGACGATGTGCTGGATTATCTGGATCATTCGATGAGATCGCTTGACCATGAGATTTTCAGAATTTTTTATCTCAGCGCCGGAGACGAGGTTATCAACGAAGAAACGATCGCGGTCGGAACGGCAACCGAAGTTCCGGTGACGCCCCAGCAGATAGTGGAAAGGGCTGTAAAAAACGGCGCGGCGAATATCATGCTTGCCCACAATCATCCGGGCGGCACGGCGGAACCTTCTCCTGAAGACAGAGCTATGACGCGCGAGGTGGTTTTTATATGCGGGATGATGAAGCTGAGATTAAGAGAACATCTTATTATATCCCCGCAGGACTACTTCAGCTTCTCGAAAGAGGGGTATATAGCCGAGTACGAAGCGGACTTTCGGAAAGCAAAGAGAAAGCTTTCCTGAAAACCGCTATCTCTGCTCTATCGGCACGTACTCTCTTTTAGCCGAACCGACGTAAAGCTGTCTTGGCCTTCCAATAACCCTTTTTTCGTCGCTTATCATCTCCTGCCATTGAACCGCCCATCCGACCATTCTGGCCATGGCGAATATAACCGTGAACATATTCATCGGAATGTTAATGGCGCGGTAGGTAATGCCGGAATAGAAATCGACGTTCGGGAAAAGCTTCCGCTCTACGAAGTATTCGTCTTTAAGGGCGATTTCCTCCAACTCGGCGGCTATCTCAAGCAGAGGATCGTTGCCGGTAGTTTTTTCGATAATTTCCTTTGAAAGATTTTTTATGAGTTTGGCTCTAGGGTCGTAATTCTTGTAAACACGATGCCCGAATCCCATCAGTCGGAAGGGGTCTTCCTTATCCTTGGCCCGCGCGATATATTCGGGAATGTTCTTTTTGTCGCCGATTTCCATAAGCATTCCGATTACCGCTTCGTTGGCGCCGCCGTGCGCCGGGCCCCACAGCGCCCCTATGCCGGCGGAAGCCGCCGCGAAGGGATTTGCTTCGGAAGAGCCGGCCAGCCGCACGGTAGATGTGGATGCGTTCTGCTCATGGTCTGCATGGAGTATTAGAATGAGGTCGAGAGCTTTCGCGTGAAGCGGGTTTACTTCATACTTTTCCGCCGGCACTGAAAACATCATGTGGAGAAAATTCTCGGCGTACCCAAGCGAATTATTCGGATAAACAAGCGGTTTTCCGTAGGAATATCTGTAAGTGGCGGCCGCGATGGTCGGCATTTTGGCTATCAGCCTGTGGGCGGAAATTTCCTGGTGTCTTGGATTGTGGATTTCAAGAGAGTCGTGATAGAAAGAACTCAGCGCCCCGACCATTCCAACCATTATGGCCATAGGATGAGCGTCCCGCCTGAAGCCGGACAGAAACGATTTGAACCCTTCATGCACCATGCTGTGATGAGTAATGATATGAACAAACTCATCGTACTCTGTTTGCGTGGGCAGATTGCCGTACATCAGCAGATAGCAGACTTCAAGATAATTGCTGTTTTCCGCAAGCTGTTCTATCGGATAGCCGCGGTAAAGAAGAACCCCTTTTTCGCCGTCAATGAAAGTAATTTTACTGCTACAGCTGGCGGTTGATTTGAAGCCGGGGTCGTATGTGAAAATTCCTAGTTTGGAGTAGAGAGTGCGTATGTCGGCGACGGG
>JAJRYM010000113.1 GCA_024275775.1 Nitrospirota bacterium | reverse complement strand
GCGCGTTTTCTCCCCTTATTAAAGAAGGGGAGAATATATTTTTTAAAAACCGTTTGTCGTAGTTTGCGCCACTTCCGTGTCATGGCGAGACACCGCCTTTGGCGGGGTCGTGGCCATCTCTCCCCCAACGAGATCGCCACAGTTCCCTTCGGGAACTTCGCGATGACACCCCTGACGGGAGAGCGGGGTATCAGGGGGTGGGGAGTCTGTCCGAATAGAGGGGGAAGGAGAGGCAGAGTTCTTTCACCTGTTTGCGGACGCGGGCATGGTGTTCTTCGTTTTCCGGGTCGTCCACGATTTCGGCAATCCATCCGCCGATTGTCCGCATTTCGTCTTCCTTCATTCCTCTGCTCGTAAGGGCGGGCGTGCCGAGGCGAACGCCGCTTGTTACCATCGGTTTTCTCGTGTCGAACGGTATGGTGTTTTTGTTCACCGTGATGCCGGCTTTTTCGAGCGCCTTTTCCGCTTTTTTCCCGGAAATGTTTTTCGGCGTGAGGTCGACCAGCACGAGGTGAACGTCCGTCCCGCCGGTTACCAGTCTGCAACCGGCAGACTTCAGCGTTTCGGCGAGCGCTTTGGCGTTTTTGAGAATCTGCGCCTGATAATCTTTAAACGACGGTTCCTGAATCAGTTTAAAAGCCACCGCTTTGGCCGCGATAACGTGCATCAGCGGGCCTCCCTGTATGCCGGGGAAGATGGCGGAATCGAGAGCTTTAGCGTATTCCGAAGTGCATAAAATCATCCCGCCGCGCGGGCCTCTGAGCGTTTTGTGCGTGGTGGTGGTTACGAAATCCGAAACCGGCACCGGACTTGGATGAAGCCCCGTGGCGACCATCCCGGCGAAGTGCGCCATGTCTGTCATCAGTATCGCGCCTACCTCATCCGCGACCCGCCGGAACGCGCCGAAATCGAGAATGCGCGGATAGGCCGACCAGCCGGCGATGATAATTTTGGGGCGGGACTCTTTGGCTATCCTCATCAGCTCGTCTTCTTCCACAAGCTCCGAATCGCGGTTCACGCCGTATGGCGCCACGTTGTAGAGCCTGCCGGATATGTTTATCGGGTGGCCGTGCGTAAGATGCCCGCCGTGGCTTAAATCCATTCCCATTATCGTATCGCCCGGCTTCAGCGCCGCCAGATAAACGGCGGTGTTCGCCTGCGAGCCGGAGTGGGGCTGTACGTTGGCATGGTCGGCGCCGAATATCTCTTTAGCGCGGTCGATGGCCAACTGCTCGGCCACGTCCACGAACTCGCACCCGCCGTAGTACCGTTTTCCTGGATACCCCTCGGCGTACTTGTTGGTAAGCACGGAACCCTGCGCTTCCAGCACCGCCTCATCGACGAAGTTTTCGGAAGCTATCATCTCCAGCGTGTGCGCCTGACGGCAGGTTTCGTTCTGTATGGCTTTGTATATTTCCGGATCGATTTCAGAGAGATTAGACATTATTTTTCCGCTCCGTTTTCTTTTTCATTGCCAAGCCCGAGAACTTCTATCGCCTCGGCCACTATTTTTTCTATCATCCCCTTGTCCACCTTCTGGCGCCCTTCGATGCGGTCGGTCACAAGTTCGTGAATGACGTTTTTTAACTGTTCCTGCTCTATCTTTTTGAGCCTTCTTGTATGCCTGCCGCCCTCGAACTTGGTTTCGAGCCACGTTTCGACTATATCTTCGGCAACCCCCGGCCCGACTACCCGCCCGCCGAGAACGAGCACGTTAGAATCGTTATGCAGACGGCTCATCTTTGCCGAATAGACGTCGTTGCAAAGAGCCGCCCGGACGTTTCGGTAGCGGTTGGCGGTGATGCTCATCCCTATGCCGGTGCCGCAGATAAGGATGGCGCGCTTAACGGAGCCGGCGGCGATTCTTTCGGCGACATCGCGGGCGAAATCGGGATAATCTACCGATTCGGGCGAATCGGTGCCGAGGTCTTCTATCTCGTACCCCTTCTCGCGCAGAATATCCGAGATGGTGAGTTTCAGCCGGTATCCACCGTGATCGCTGGCAACGGCGATCCTGTTCATAATCAGGCCCCCAAAAAACGTTTAGGCGAAAGTCGATTAAAGTAAATCGATGCTATTGGATTCCGGCCGTAAAATCAACCGCGCCTCCCGGCTTCGCCCTGCGGGCTTCGCCGTGGCAAGCCGGCTTATACCGGCTGTGCGAAACCTATGATGTAGCCGTTGTTATCGCTGACGTAGAACTCTTCCATGCCGTAATGCGCCGTGCGGATATCTTTTACAATCGTCGCTTTGTCTTTCAGCCGGTCGTAGAGGCTTTTTACGTCGTCCGTTTCTATGTACAGAACGGCGGAAGCGCCGATTGCCCGGCCATCGCCGAAAAAGCCGTCCTGCGCGAGGCTTTCACGCGACTGAAGCATCACTTCGGCCTCGCCCATTTTCACGATTGCGAAATCAAGCGGTTCATCTGCGGCCCACGTTGTCACGCTCTCTTTCGTATGGGTAGGAACGCCGAGCTGAAAATCGAATCCCAGGTTTTCCTGGTAGAATTTCACAGTGGCGTTTACGTCCTCAACCATCAAATCAATAGTAAGTTTTTTCGCGCTCATTTCATTTTCCTCCGCTAATGCGCCGCTCTCGCCGGCAACTTTGGTTTTTCAAAAATTATAACCCGCCGGACGAACGTCCGCCCGACTACCTATATGATATCAGCTAACGCCGCCGCCTTCCTAATCAGACGAGAGCGGCCGCTCCGAGCAGTCCTATATTCTCTTTCAGCTCCGATATTTCAAACCGCACGCCGTCGCCCATCGTGCCGAAAGAGGCTTTCCGCGCGGTCTCTATGGCCGGCTCGAAATAGTGATGATGAGGGGCGTTCGCCAGCGAACCGGTGAAAAAGACCGCCTCCGGGTTGAAGATGTTTATAAGCGAGGCAATCCCCTCGCCTAGCCGTTCGCCCGCTTCCTTAAGAATCGATACCGCTTTTTCGTCGTCCGCTTTGGCCGCATCGCAAACCTCTTTGGCCGACATCGGCTTGCCGAAAACCTTTTCGGCGTTCCGCTCTATGGCCGAGCCGGACGCGAAAGCTTCCAGGCATCCAGCGCGCCCGCATCCGCACGGCGGGCCGGCAGGGTCTATTACCATGTGCCCCGCTTCGCAGGCGGCGCGGCGATGCCCCAGAAGCGGTTCTCCGTTCGTGAAAACGCCGGAACCGATGCCGGTGCCGAGCGTGAGAACGATGAAATCTTCCATCTCAACCGCCGCGCCGAAAACTTTTTCGCCTATGGCCGCGGCGTTGGCGTCGTTCCCTATGCGTACGGGAATCTGTACCGCCTGCTCCAGCATTTTCCCGATGGGGAACTCCGTTTTGAATGGGAGGTTGGGGGAAAAGACGACCGACTGCTTTATAGGGTTTATCTGCCCGGCAACCGCAATGCCGATGCCCGCCGGCTCCTCTTCATCGCTTTCAGCGAGCATTTCCCGAACGTGCTCTATTATCGATTTTAAAATCGCCTCCTTTTCATGGGGCGTGTCGATATGTTTTTCGCACAAAACCTCGGCGGGCGAATAAAGGTCAATGAACGATATTTTAGTTCCGCCCAGGTCGATGCCGATTCTTCTTTTCTTCATGGAACCGGTTTTCTGTCGGTCATATCAGCAACAGGGCGGAGGAGGCGCCCCGGCGGTTTCTGGTTCTGGGACTGCGTATTCGCAGGCGGTTCTGTATTTTTTAAGGCTCTGGCGCGCCTGCGTGGCAAGCGCCGCCCCAAGCCCGAAAAGGGCGATTGACAGTAAAGCCAGAATCCAGTTTCCGCTGTTTACCGTGTTGACGGTGAGGACGACCAGGGCGGAAAGGGAAACGGCGAACATGAGCCACATCGGTATTTTTGCGAACAGCGATTTCCTGCCGGTTTTTTCGAGCCATACGGCAGTCGCCAGAAGTGCCAGCGCGCCAAGCAACTGATTGGCCGCGCCGAAAATCGGCCAGATAACGCTCGCCCCGCCGCTCGTAGAGAGTATCAGCCCGCCGGCGACGGCTATGGTCGTGCCGGTAATCGGGTTTTTAACCCAGAAGATTTTTCCAAGCTCCTCGGTGGACGACGAAAAGAATTCCTGAAAAGCGTACCGCGCCAGCCGGACGCACGAATCGAGCGTCGTAAGCGCGAACGACGATATGGCCATCGCGGCGAAAGTTATACCGGCGCTTACCGGTATGCCGAGTTTCGAGGAAAACGTCCCGACTCCGTTGGAGAAAATGGCAATCGGCCCGCCCGCTTTCATATCGGCGTAGGCCGACGGCGCGAGATACGCCACCGAAATAAGAGCGACAACGGCCAGCACGCTTTCGACAAGCATGGAACCGTAGCCGAGCGGTTTCGCGGCGGTCTCCCGTACAATCTGTTTGCTCGTCGTGCCGGAAGCGGCCAGCGAATGAAAACCGGAAACCGCCCCGCACGCCACCGTAACGAACAGTATCGGGAACATAAAGTTGCCGTCTACGTTGAACGATGTGATCGCGGGCATCCTGAGATCCGGGTGGTAAACGAAAACGCCGAGAACCGCCATAAACATCACGCCGAGAAGGAGAAACGAGTTCAGGTAATCCCTCGGCTGTAAAAGCATGGAGACCGGCGCGATGGCCGCGAAGAAGATGTAAGCGGCTACGATGACCATCCATGCCCCTTTGGAAAGCGCTATCGGCCACATCATCCCGCCCCAGATACATAAGGCCATGAATACAAGGCCTCCGATGGTGGCGGGAAGCAGGCCTACGTTCAGCCTTTTCCTCGCGTAGCCGAACGCGAGCGCCAGAAAGACGAAAAGCACCGAGGCCGTGCCAACTTCCGGTTTAGCCACGAAGGTTTTTATCACCACGTTCATGAAAACCGCGATTACAAGCACCAGCGCCGGGAACGAGAAAAGCAGGAAAAGTTTTTTCCCTGATTTGCCTATGTACTGTTCGATTATGGAGCCGATTGATCTTCCTTCGTGGCGCATGGAGGCCACCAGCGCGAGAAAATCGTGCACGCCGCCGATGAATATCGTACCGAATATTATCCATAAAAGAGCGGGAAGCCATCCGAAATATATCGCCAGAATCGGCCCTACGATAGGCCCCGCGCCCGCGATTGTGGCGAAATGATGGCCGAACAGCACTTCCGTTTGGGCCGGTACGTAATCGATGCCGTCGTTCAGCTTGTAGGCCGGGGTTGTATTGCCGTCGTCCAGCTCGACTATATTCGTTACGTAGTTCCCGTACGTCTTATAGGCGATAATGAAAACGGCTATGGAAAAACCGAGAATTACCCCAGCGTTCATAAATAAATCCTTTTAAGATAACTAAGCTTGATTGCCACTCTTTTAATTATAACATTCGCAACCCGTTTCAATCCTCCATGCGTCCGTTTTGGGCGGATATGGGTTTGGAATCCGGCTTGTGGTAGAATTTTACCTCTTTTTGGAGGAAACATGGATCAGCACGATAGAGATATATTGAACATAATTCAGACCGGGTTTCCGGTGGAAGCCAGCCCCTACGCCGCAATCGGCGAAAAGGTGGGCATTTCGGAGCAGGAAACCTACGATCGCGTAATGAAGATGAAGGAAAACAACGTCATCAGGCGCATCGGCGCGACTTTTGATTCGCGCAAACTCCATTTTACCAGCACTCTCTGCTCCGCGAAGGTGCCGGCGGAAAGGCTGGAGGAGGTCGCGGCTCTCGTGAGCGAATACCCGGAAGTTACCCACAATTACGAAAGAAACCATAAGTACAACCTGTGGTTTACTCTTATCGCTGAGTCCGAGGAGCGCATCCGGCAGATACTCGGCGAAATAGAAGGGAAAACCGGCATTCCGCCTATACGCAACATGCCCGCCAAGATAATGTTTAAAATCAAGGTGGACTTCAAATTCAAGGACAAGAAAAATGAATCCCGAAATTAAGGAAATAGACAAGGCCATAATGGGCTGTTTGCAGGATAACATCCCTCTTTCAATGCGCCCGTTCCGCGACATCGCGGAAAAGGTAGGCCTCACCGAGGAAGAGGTTATCGCAAACATCAAGCGTTACAGGGAAAAAGGCTGGATACGCCGGTTCGGCGTTACGCTTCGCCATCAAAAAGCCGGCTTTACGGCTAACGGGATGGGCGTCTGGCGTGTGCCGGAACCCGAAGATAGGGAGCGGCTCGGCTACGAAATGGCCGCTTTCAACGAGGTTTCCCACTGCTACGAAAGGCCGTCGTTCGACGATTGGCCCTACCACCTCTTCACGATGATTCACGGCGAATCGCAAGAGGAGGTCGAGGATATAGCCAGGCGGATATCGGAAAAAACCGGCGTAAAGGATTACCATCTTCTTTACAGCACCCGCGAGTTTAAAAAATCAAGCATGAGATATTTCGGCTAACCGGCATGCCGGGGGAGGACTAATGACTTTACTTGTTGTAGGGACTGTCGCGCTGGACTCCGTGGAAACGCCTTTCGGCAAGGCCGATTCCATACTGGGCGGGTCGGCTACCTATTTCAGCGTATCCGCCAGCTATTTTTCTTCCGTGCGGCTGTCGGCCGTGGTGGGGGAAGATTTTCCCGACGAGCACAGGGAAATATTCGAAAACCATAAAATCAACACAAAAGGGCTCGTCACTCTTCCCGGCAAAACTTTCCACTGGAAAGGCTCTTACGGCTTCGATTTGAACACCGCCAACACCCTTGAAACGCATCTCAACGTGCTGGCCGGATTCAATCCGAAACTGACCGACGAGGAAGCCTCCACCCCTTACGTTTTCCTTGCGAATATAGACCCCGATATTCAGCTTGCCGTTATAGACCAGCTCAAAGCCCCGAAATTCGTCGCTCTCGACAGCATGAACTTCTGGATTGAAAACAAGCGGGACGCGCTTGAGCAGGCGATACGGCGGGTTAACATGGTGGTGCTGAACGAATCCGAGGCAAGGGAGTTCACCGGATATCCAAGCCTAGTGAAAGCGGCAAGGGAAATAAGCAGGCTGGGGCCTGAAGCCGTGATAATAAAGCAGGGAGAATACGGCTCCATAAGTATTTTTAAGGATGAGATTTTTTCCGCGCCCGCCTACCCGATGGAAAACGTTTACGACCCCACCGGCGCGGGCGATACTTTTGCCGGCGGCGTTATGGGCTACATCGCCCGCAGGGAAGATGTAACGTCGAACATACTCAGGCAGTCGATGATAGTCGGAAGCGCAATGGCGTCCTATAACGTGGAATCTTTCAGCCTCGAAAGGTTAAGAAAGCTCGATTTCAACGATGTCGTCCGGCGGTACAATGAAATAAAACGGATAACCGTTTTCGAGGATCTTCAGTAAAATCGGCTGAGCCTAAATCGGCCGATGAGGAAAAGCCGATGGGAACAATCAGCGAATTCAGATTACGGGTTCTTGTTCTAAACGCTTTCGCCATTCCCGGCCTTGGCCACATTTACGCCAAGCAGTACCTTTCGGGCACCGTTATGGCCGTTGCGTTCACACCCGCGTCTCTCTATTTCATTGTGGAATTTTTTCTTAAGGCGTGGCTGTTTTTCAAAACCGGCGCCGATTTAGCAACGGCCGACAGATTTCTCATATCCCTGCTGGCCGACCCGCTCACGCGTTATTCCATAATTGTCGCAGGTCTCACGTGGCTGGTCTCGGTTCTGGACGGCTACAGGATTACGCGGGGAAAATGAGGATAATCGGCGGCGCGGCGAAAGGGTTGAGAATCGCCGGCCCCGGCACAAAAAAAGGAATAAGGCCGACCTCGGACAAGGTGCGGGAAGCTCTCTTCAACATGGTTGATCCGTATTCAGCGTCGTTTCTGGAGCTGTTCGCCGGCACCGGCGCGGTAGCCTGCGAGGCGTTGAGCAGAGGTGCGGAAAGAGCGGTGCTGGTTGAAAACCGGCGGTCGATGCTGAACATAATCAAAAAAAACCTCGCCGAAACTGTCCGCATGATTGACGGCGAACCGAAAGTGAATACGCTGGCAACCGACGTTCTATCCCTCCTCGCCCGCTCTGC
>JAJRYM010000112.1 GCA_024275775.1 Nitrospirota bacterium | reverse complement strand
GTTATTTTATCGGCGACGATATATTTTTCTTCATAGGTCGGCCAGATATCGTTGGAAAGATAGGTATCACAGCCCATCCGGCTGTAAAGCTCCTGCGTAAGATGTGGAATTATAGGGTGGAGCAGTTTCAGGAAATCGATACACGCCGCCCTGAGCTCCGATTTATCGGCTGAATTCTCCGGCTGAAACTCCATAAGGAAGTTTACGAACTCCATGCCAGCCGATATGGCGGTGTTGAAGTGGGAACGGTCTTTTATATCCGTGGTAACACGCTTGATTGTGTGGTGGTGCATCCGGCGAAGTTCTTTTCCTTTGGCTGTCAGCTCTCCGTTCGGCATCTGTTTTTCTTTGAGAGCGTCAATCCACTTGGCATACAGCCGGTAAACCCGCGATACGAACCTGTAAGCCCCCTCCATTCCGCTGTCGTCCCATTCGAGATCCTTTTCCGGGGGCGACGCGAAAAGAATAAATATCCGCGTGGCGTCGGCGCCGTATTTTTGAAGAATACCGTCCGGGTCCACGACGTTGCCTTTGGATTTGCTCATTTTCGCGCCGTCTTTTATCACCATTCCCTGCGTGAGCAGGTTGGCGAACGGTTCGTCTTTATTCAGAAGTCCTATGTCGCGGCAGAATTTGTTAAAAAATCGGGCGTAAAGGAGATGAAGCACCGCATGCTCTATGCCGCCTATGTATCTGTCCACCGGCATCCAGTAATCGAGGTTCTTTTTTTCGGCCGGCGCCGTTTCACAGCCGGGGGAGGTGTAGCGGTAAAAATACCACGACGAGCAGATGAAAGTATCCATCGTGTCGGTTTCCCGCTTCGCGTTGTGCCCGCATTCGGGGCATTGAGCGTTTACGAAAGATTCAAGCGTTGGCAGGGGCGATTTTCCATCTTCCAGCAGATCAGCGTCGGTAGGGAGCATAACCGGCAGTTCCTCTTCGGGGACGAGTACCGGCCCGCAGTCGGGGCAATGGATAACCGGTATTGGGCATCCCCAGTACCGCTGTCTGCTTATTCCCCAGTCCCGCAGTCTGTAGCTGACGGTTGCCGAGCCGACCCCTTCTTTTTCCAGAAAGCGGTTTATTTCAGAAATCGCCCGCCTGTTATCCATTCCGGTGAAACCGGCTGAATTAATCATTTTTCCATCGCCCGCGAAGGCTGTCTCAAGCGGTTCGTCGGGATTTTCTTCTTCGCCCAGAATTACCTTCCGTATCGGCAGGCCGTATTTTTTGGCGAACTCAAAATCGCGCTTGTCGTGCGCCGGAACGCTCATTATCGCGCCTGTGCCGTATTCCATAAGTATGAAATTCGCCGCCCATATCGGTATTTTCTCGTTATTTACCGGGTTGACGGCGTATCTGCCTGTAAAGACGCCAATCTTTTCGGTATCTTCGGCCGTTCTCGCTTTTGTTTCCTGCCTGCCGGTTTCCGCGATGAAATTCTCCACCGCCTTTTCCTGCTCCGTTCCGGCTGATAGTTTCCTTACGAGCGGATGTTCCGGCGCCAGCGCCATGAACGTCGCGCCGAAGAGCGTGTCCGGGCGGGTGGTGAAAACTTCTATCATTTCGTCCATTTCTTCAACGCGGAATAGAACTCTCGACCCGATGCTTTTGCCTATCCAGTGTTTCTGCATAGTGAGCACCCGCTCCGGCCAGCCGTCCTTAAGTTTGTCGAGGTCGGCCAGAAGCTCTTCGGCGTAGTCGGTGATTTTCAGAAACCAGCCGTCCTGCTCCCGCTGTGTCACCGGGCAGTCGCACCGCCAGCACAGCCCCTGCTGAACCTGCTCGTTGGCCAGCACCGTCCCGCATGAGTCGCACCAGTTGACCGACGTCTTTTTCCGGTAGGCCAGCGATTTTTTAAAGAACATGCTGAACAGCCACTGCGTCCATCGGTAGTAGTCGGGGTTGCAGGTGGCGAACTCCCTGCTCCAGTCGTAAGCGATGCCGAGCGATTTAATCTGCTTCCGCATCGCTTCGATATTCGCCCGCGTCCATTCCGAAGGATGCCTTCCGCTTTGGATGGCGGCGTTTTCGGCCGGCATGCCGAAGGCGTCCCACCCCATGGGATGCAGAACGTTTTTGCCGTTCATGCGCCAGAACCGCGCCAGCACATCGCCGATGGTGTAGTTGCGCACGTGCCCCATGTGAATCCGCCCCGAAGGGTAGGGGAACATCTCGAGCAGATAGAACTTTTCCCGCGAGGGGTCGGCTTCCACCCTGTCAACGCCCTTTTCGGCCCAGATTTTCCGCCACCTGGCTTCTATTTCAGCAAAATCGTATTTGTCGTTCATCCGAACATGCCTGAAAAGTCGAAACGGGCTATCCGTTCCCTTTTAATATCTTGAGTTTGGCGTCGATAAGCTCGCTGTGTTTCAGGTGGAGCAGGTCGGCGAGTTTGTGAACAAGGTAATCCTCGTGCTTATCCAGTATGCCGTCCGAATAGACGACGCGCCAGACCGTTTCTATCACGCTGATTTTCTCATCTTTAGAGTAATTTTTGTTTATGAGATTGGTGAACTGCCAGAGATCCAGACTGCTCTTAAGCTCCTTGCCGGCTTCGGCCATCATGGCTTCGGCCTCGTCCGGCGAAAGGCCGGAATCGTTTTGCAGGATTTTGAGAATATCCTCCTTCTCACCGGCGGAAAATTCATCGTCTGTCGAGGCCATCTCCATCAGCAGGGCGCAGGCCGCCACTCTTGCATCGTGGCCGCTGTCCCCGGCCTGCTCCGGCGGCGGTTTTTTAAAAAACTTCTTGAGAGAATTGAACATGGTGATGAGTCTAACCGATTACGAACTGCGGTCAAAGATGATTAAAGGCCCCATCGCCAGTAGGCTATTACGAAAATAATCGTGAACACGAGAAAGAGGTTCATGTAGGCGAAAAAATAGAAAACTTTCTGCGCCGCGGTTTTGGGCGGTTGGCGTTCGGGGTCGAACGCGCCGACTTCCGGGAGCGTTTCCGGTTTTTCCGGCCCGTGCGGAGCCCTGCCGATGGCAACGGTCAGGTTCGCGCCGGCGGGGTGCTTAAAATGGGTGCCGCCTTTCCAGAAAGGGGAGTTGGAGGCGTTGTAAACCTTGCCCCGGAACGCCAGATAGGCCGGTTTGCCGTTTTGCCCGTCGAAGGCCGAGAGCGTGGCCGGGTCGAACACTCCGTCCGCCGGATGTTCGGCCTTTACTTTTCGGGATTTCAGCCTAGGCCCGATAATTTTTACGGCTACTATCGCCGATGAAACCAGCACGAGATAGAGAGTGATTTTTACGCTGAGAACGCGCCCCCATTTCGTGTCAAAAATAATCGAAGCGTCGCTTATTCTTGAAAGGACGAGAAAAATACCGGAAATGCCGACCGTCGCCATCGAGAGAACCCCAAGAAGCATCTCGGCGCGGGGAAGGCCTTTTTCCGCGTAGGCCGGACGAAGAATCAGATGAACGTAAAGGATCGTTCCGAACCAGAGAAAACCGGCCACGAGATGAATGAAGCCGATAAGGTAACGAGCGGTTTTTGAAATCGGCAAAATAGGATGGCTACCGGATGGGGGAGGCCAGCGGTAACCGCCTGCGGCATAGGCTGTTCCTGTGGGGCTTAGCTCGCCGCCGGCTTCCTCGATATGGCAGGAAACGCAGACTTGGCCGGTTTTTTCGGCGTATTCGGGATGGGCGGCCGCCATTGCCGGAAACAGAAAAATTATCGCGCACAGAATCAGCAACCGGCGCGCTGTTTGTAAAAACGCGGCCGGCGATCGGAGCCTTCTCATTTATTTAGATTCGGCCTCAGAACGTTCGGTTTCATAACGTGGTCTATCATCATGCCCATCTGCTCGTCCGGCGTCAGGTGCATGGCGGCGGATATCATTCCCTGCCCGGCAGGCTTGCGGGCGATTGAACGGATGTAATAGGCGAGGGAAATCATCTCGTCTTCGCTGAGCGTTTTGGAATAAGCCGCCATTGGCGTGCCGTTAAGGCCGGTTGCGATTGTAAGGTATATCTCATCAAGTTCGTTGCC
>JAJRYM010000111.1 GCA_024275775.1 Nitrospirota bacterium | reverse complement strand
AAGAGCTTCTGCACGCCGGCTGTGGACTGGCGGAAAGAACTTTCCCTCTCCTCAAAAAAGAGCTTGGCTGGGAAAACGGCGATATCGACCGCTCTTTCACGCATCAGGTAGGGGCCGCGCATAAAAGAATTCTTTACGAAAAAATCGGATTAAATACTTCGCTGGATTTTTCCACTGTCGAGTTTCTCGGCAACACCGGCTCGGCCGCTCTGCCGGTTACACTCGCTTTGGGAATCGAAGAAGGCGTCGTTAAAAGAAACGACCGGCTTGCCCTGCTGGGAATCGGCTCCGGCCTCAACTGTGTGATGCTGGGAGTTGAATGGTAAAACCTCCGGAAGGTTTTGAACGGCTGGCGGAAGAATACCCTTTCGAACCGAAATCCCTCGAACTCGGCTCCAACCGGATGAGCTATCTGGATGAAGGCGAAGGCCAGACGGTTCTAATGCTTCACGGCAACCCTACGTGGTCTTTTTACTACCGCAAACTGATTCTGGGGCTGAGAGACAGATACAGGGTGATAACGCCCGACCATATCGGGTGCGGGCTTTCATCCAAACCGCAGGATTACGATTATCGCCTGCAAAACCACATAAGCAATCTCGAAAAGCTTATCGAGCATCTCGGTCTCGACGATATTACCCTCGTCATGCACGACTGGGGCGGTTCAATCGGCATGGGGTACGCCGTGAACCATCCCGAAAAAATAAAGCGGCTCGTTATTTTCAATACGGCGGCTTTTCTTTCATCAAAAATTCCGCCTTCCATCAACCTCTGCAAAACCCCTCTCTTGGGCGAATTTATAATCCGGGGGCTGAACGGGTTCGTGGGGCCGGCCGTCCGGCTTAATTACGGAACAAACATGCCCGAAAGATTCACCGATGATGTTCGATACGGCTATCTCTTCCCTTACCGTTCCTGGTACGACAGGATAGCGATTCACCGATTTGTACGCGATATTCCGATGAAAAAATCCCACCGCACATGGGAGCTTATAAAATCGATAGAAGAAAAACTGCCCCTGCTCCGCCATATACCGGCGCAGATAATATGGGGAATGAAGGATTTCTGCTTTAACGAACATTTCCTGAAAAGGTGGACTGAAATTTTCCCGTCCGCCGAACTGCACAGGCTGGAGGATGCGGGGCATTTTGTGGTGGAAGACGCGCACGAAAAGATTCTCCCCCTCATGCTGGATTTCCTTGAAAAAAACCGGCAGGCCGGAAAAAACTGGAACATCGCGGTTCCGTTCAGCAGAGAAGCGGAAAAGAGCCCGAAGAAAACCGCAGTGGTTCATCAAAACGGCGAAAAATACACCGGCATAACCTTTGAGGAGCTGGAACGGAAATCGAACCGCCTCGCGAACGGTTTCAGCCGCATGGGCATATCGCACGGCACCCGCGCGCTGGTTATGATACGTCCGGGGATACCGTTCGTTGTGGCTACCTTTGCACTTTTCAAGGCGGGCGCAGTGCCGGTTTTCATAGACCCCGGAATGGGCATTACCAGCCTTGTAAACTGCGTCAAGCAGGTGGAATGCTCCGCCTTCATCGGGATAACGCAAGCTCACATAATGAGACTCTTCTTTAAAAAAGAGTTTCAATCTATTGATAAACTGGTAACTATAGGCAGGAAATTCTTATGGGGAGGAGAAACCTACGGCGACCTGCTTGAAAAGGGAGCCGATGATTTCAGTCCGGTTTTCGTTGAAAAAAACGATACCGCCGCCATCATTTTCACCACCGGCTCTACTGGAACCCCGAAGGGGGTCGTTTATACCCACGGGATGTTCAACACCCAGCTTGAGGTTATCAGGGAAAATTATTCCGTTACGGATAACGACGTCGACCTTTCGGCTTTTCCGCTATTCGCCCTCTTTGCCGTGGCTTTGGGGATGAAATCCGTTATACCCGATATGGACCCGACCCGCCCTGCGAAAGTTAATCCCTCCAATATCGTCAATGCCGTTAACGAGCAGGCTGTGACGTTCACCTTCGGTTCCCCGGCGATATGGGAAAGTGTGTCGGCATGGTGCGTCGAAAACAATGTCGCCCTCCCCTCCCTTACGAGAGTTCTTATGGCCGGAGCGCCGGTTTCAAAAGATATTCATCACCGCCTTTTAACCGGCATCCTGCCTGAAAACGGCGAAACACATACGCCGTATGGCGCGACCGAGGCCTTACCGATAGCCGACATGACAGGCGGAGAAGCGCTGAAAGAAACCGCTGCGCTCACAGCGCAAGGCAAAGGAATCTGCGTAGGCAGGCCTGTAAAGGGAGCGGATATAAAAATCATTCGGCTTTCGGATGATGCCATATCGGAATGGGATGGAAACCTTCCGCTGAAAACAGGTGAAATCGGAGAAATCGTCGTGCGGGGAGATATGGTCTCGCCCGCCTATTACGGCCTGCCCGAAAAAAACCTGCTGGCAAAAATTCGGGACGGCAAAGAGGTCTGGCACCGCATGGGAGATATCGGCTATTTCGATGATAAAGGAAGGGTCTGGTTCTGCGGAAGGAAAGACCACAGAGTCGTCACGAAAAACGGCAATCTGTACTCCGTCTGTTGCGAAGCGGTCTTCAACGCCCACCCAGCCGTGTTCCGCACAGCCCTTGTCGGCTTGGGCGACCGTCCTAACCAGAGGCCGGTAATCATCGTCGAGCTTAAAAAAGGCGAGGATTTTTCCGATAAGCGAAAAATTAAAGATGAAATTCTTGAACTTGGCGCAGAAAACCGGATTACGGCAGGCATAAGGGAGCTTATGTTTCACAAGGAATTCCCAACGGATATACGCCACAACGCCAAGATTTTCCGTGAAAAACTGAAAGTGTGGGCGGAGGATAAGCTCCCCCGAACGGAGCCGAAATAATGAAAGCTCTCGTTACCGGCGGCGGCGGTTTCCTCGGCCGGGCAATCGTCGCGAAACTGCTCGAGAAAGGACATCCCGTAAGAATCCTCTGCAGGAGAGAGCATGCCGACCTGCGGGAAAAGGGCGTGGAGGTCGTAAGAGGCGATATTGCCGACCGCACAACCGTTCACGCCGCCTGTTTTGGAATAGACGTGGTTTTCCATACAGCCGCCCTGACCTCCATCTGGGGGAAGTGGAAGGATTTTTTCAAAACGAACGTCATTGGAACCCGCAACGTAATGGAAGCCTGCATGAGCAACGGAATCGGCAAGCTGGTTTACACAAGCTCGCCCAGCGTCGTCTATGACGGCACGGATCAGCTCAACATCGATGAAACGGCTCCCTACCCATCCTCTTTTCTTGCCTACTACCCGGAAACGAAAGCCCGGGCCGAAAAGGAAGTGCGGGAGGCGAACGGCCGAAAAGGTCTGCGCACGGTATGCCTGAGACCGCATCTAATCTGGGGCCCTGGCGACACAAACCTGATACCTCGCTTGGTAAACAGGGCGAGAAAAGGAAACATCAAGATAGTCGGTGACGGGCAAAACATGATTGACATGGTTTATATAGACAACGCCGCCGACGCGCACCTGCTGGCGGCGGAGCGGCTTGAGGAAGGCGCGCCTGCGGCCGGCTCCATCTACTTCGTTACGCAGGGGGAGCCGGTGAACTGCTGGGACTGGATAAACAGCCTTCTGTCGGGATTCAACCTCTACCCGGTTAAGCAGATGGTCTCCTTCTCGGCGGCCTACCGCGCGGGATTCGCGCTGGAAATGATATACAAACTTTTAGACCTGAAATCCGAACCGAGGATGACCCGCTTCCTTGCCTCCCAGCTCGCAAAATCGCACACCTATTCCATAGAGAAAGCGCGTCGGGAGCTGGGATACCGCCCGGCCGTCGATTCCGCTGAAGGCATGAAAAGACTGTTTGAAAGCTATCGCGTCCGATGAGTTTATTTCTCCAATTATCGATTCATGGGAACGTCAGCCGATTTTTTGATATGCTTTTTCCAATTACACATTTATAAGGAACCTGAAGTGCACAATTCCAGAATCGTTATAACCGGCATCGGGCTTACGGCGCCTAACGGTAACAGTCTGCCCGAATTCCGCAAGGCTCTTCTTGAGGGAAAATCTGGCGTCGCAAAGTTTGAAACCAGATACATGGGCGAACTGATTGCAGGCGTATGCGATTTCGACGACCTGAGATACCAGAAGAAAAAGGCCGTCCGCAGAGGAACTAGAGCCGGTTCCATAGGCATCTACTGCGCGCAGGAAGCTGTGAAAGACGCCGGCCTGACGGTGGAGGACGCCGGAAGAGACCGCGTGGGCGTTTATCTCGGAATAACCGAGCATGGAAACGTTGAAACGGAAAACGAGGTCTATAAGATAAGCCAATTTAACTACGACACGAAGTTTTGGACGCATCACCACAACCCCAGAACGGTGGCGAACGCCCCGGCAGGAGAAGTAACGCTTAACATGGGCATCACCGGCCCGCATCTCTGCATCGGCGCCGCCTGCGCCGCGGGCAACCTCGGCCTTGTTCACGGGGCTCAGATGCTCCGCCTTGACGAATGCGACCTTGCCTTGGCTGGGGGCGTGTCGGAAAGTATTCATACGTTCGGAATTTTCGCCTCTTTCCGGGCGCAGAACGCTCTGGCGCATAACGAAGAGCCTGCGAAAGCCAGCAGGCCTTTCGCGGCCGACCGCAACGGAATAGTAATCTCGGAAGGCGGATGTGTTTTCGCGCTGGAACGGCTGGAAGACGCGCTGGCGCGGTCGGCGAAAATTTACGGCGAAGTGGTCGGCCACGCATCTAACTCGGACGCATCCGACTTCGTGCTTCCCGAACCGAAACGCCAGGCCGAATGTATGGAGCTGGCCCTCCGCCGCGCCGGAATAGAACCGGACGATATAGATATCATCAGCACGCATGGAACAGGCACACAGCTTGGCGACCAGCAGGAATGCGCGGCCATAAACAGCATCTTCGCCCAGTGCGACGATACCTGCGTCAACAATACCAAAAGCCTCATCGGGCACGCCATGGGGTCGGCCGGCGCTCTGGAACTGGCCGGCAATCTTCCTTCTTTCGAAGACGGGCTGGTGCATCCAACTATTAATCTTGAAAATCCCGACCCCGACTGCGACATTAAAAACATGATAATCGACACGCCTTTCCCCAAGAAAAACATTGATTTTATTCTAAATAACGCTTTTGGAATGCTCGGAATAAATTCTGTTGTAATCGTCAAACGTTTTGATGCATAATACTGGGCAGGACAGGCTTTAAAAGTATCGTACATACCGGCGGCCGTTGTTTGGGTGAGACAACCAATATTTTTCTGGAAGGAGTATGTACGTGAGCAAAAGCCAGTTACGGTCGATAGTCACCGATATTATAAAAAGTATCGCTCCCGACGAAGACCTGAGCAGTCTGGATCCGGAAAAACCGTTGCGGGCGCAGATTGATTTGGATTCCATGGATTTCCTGGATATCGTTATGGAACTCCGTGTTCGATACAACATAGACGTTCCGGAAGCCGATTACCCCCAGCTCAACAGCCTTGCCAGCACGGTCAACTACCTCATGCCGCGCATGCAGGGCGTTTGACTTTCCGCGGATAAATAAGAACCGGTAAGATTGGGCTCTCCGCTACGATACAACGTCCTTGTAATCGGGGCGGGCATGTCCGGCCTTGCCGCCGCAATCCGTCTGGCCCATTTCGGCAAAAAGGTAGCCGTTCTTGAACGCCATGACCGCGTTGGCGGGCTTAATTCCTACTATTCCCTCAACGGGTACGATCTTGATGTCGGCCTTCACGCGGTAACTAATTTTGCTCCGCGCGGCGCCTCAACCTCGGCGCTCAGCAAAATATTCCGCCAACTTAGAATCAAACCGGAAAACTTCGACCTCTCGCCTCAGAAAAAAAGTCGAATAGCGTTCCCCGGTGTCACCCTTGAATTCACAAACGACTTCGCCTGCCTTGAAGAAGAGGTAGCCAAAAATTTCCCATCGCAGAAAGACCGATTCCGAAAACTTGTGGAAGCGATAAGGAATGCCGACCCTTATCACCCGTCGGCCGAACGCCGGAGCGCGCGGGAGGCGGTTTCATCCGTCATATCCGAACCGCTCCTCGCGGAAATGCTTCTGGCTCCGCTAATGTATTACGGCAACGCGATGGAAGACGATATGGATTACCGGCAGTTCGTCATAATGTTCCAATCCATCTACCTCGAAGGGTTCGCGCGGCCAAGGCGGGGCGTAAGAGAAATTCTGGACAGCCTCCTCAACAGGCTGGATGAAAGCGGCGGCGAGCTGAAACTTGAAAGCGGCGTTCGGGAAATTCTGGTCGAAAACGGGAAAGTTTACGGCGTGAAGCTGATGGATGACAGCCGGATTGAATGCGACTCCGTATTGTCGTCCATCGGTCTACTGGAAACCATCGCCATATGTCCGGAATCGTCCCGGCGGGAAAAGAAGCCGGCTGAAGGAAAACTCGCTTTCATGGAGTCGATAAATATTCTGGACAGCTCCCCCGTGGAGCTTGGGATGGAACATGCCATAACCTTTTTCAGTAACCGGGAAAACTTCTCTTTCCGGAAACCCGAAGAACCGGTTGACGTGAACGACGGCGTGATATGCGTGCCGGATAATTTCAGCTACGGCGAACCGCTCAACTGCAACATGGTGCGGATAACAAACAAAGCCGACTACGCCTACTGGGAAAACATCAACCCGATGGAAAACCTTCCCCGCAAGCGGGACTGGCACAGCCGTTCGATAGAAGGCGCGGCTGATTACATGCCGGATATAAGGGATAAAATAAAATTTCTGGATGTTTTCACGCCCCGCACCGTCAGGCGTTACACCGGCCATATAAACGGCGCCGTGTACGGCTCGCCGGACAAAGTCTGGTCGGGCGGCACCGCCCTGCCGAATCTTTTTCTGTGCGGAACCGACCAGGGTTTTCTGGGAATAATCGGAGCGATGCTGA
Organism: Nitrospirota bacterium; assembly: GCA_024275775.1. GTDB lineage: Bacteria > Nitrospinota_A > UBA7883 > JACRGQ01 > JACRGQ01 > JAJRYM01. The sequence continues at coordinate 3,768 of JAJRYM010000111.1, read as the reverse complement.
GCGGCATTTCCATTGCCAATCAATACCTATTAAAATAAACAGGTTTCACTGTTGAAAGAATTTTTTACAAACACGGAGCGAGGTTAAGGAATGGGAATTCGCGGACTGAAAAATATCCGGGACGAGTACGACGTTATCGTAATCGGCGCCGGACTCGGCGGACTTACCTGCGCCAACATGCTTGCGCGGCGCGGCAATACCGTTCTCCTGCTGGAGCATCACACCCTCCTCGGCGGGCTGGCGGCTTACTTCAGAAGAAAAAAACATATTTTCGATGTAGCCCTTCACGGTTTTCCCGTCGGCATGAAAAAGACCTGCCGAAAGTACTGGAACAGGGATATCTCCGATAGAATCGTGCCGCTTACAGGGATACGCTTCGACAATCCGCAGTTTCAGCTTGAAACCGATTACACAAAAGAAAGTTTCATAAAAATACTTATCGAAAAATTCGGAGTGCCGCAGGAAGCCGTGGCGGAATTTTTCGAGCATACGCGCCGGATGAATTTCTACGATGGCGATAACAGCACCACGCGGGAGCTTTTCCAGAAATTCTTCCCCGGACGGGAAGACGTCTGGCGGCTGTTGATGGAGCCGATAACCTACGCCAACGGCTCCACGCTGGACGACCCCGCCATAAGCTACGGCATAGTGTTCAGCAATTTCATGGACAAGGGCGTTTATACGTTCCGTGGCGGCACCGACCTCCTCATGAAAATGATGGAGGAAGAGCTCCTGAAAAGCGGCGTAGATATACGCACAAAAGTTCTGGTGGAAAAGATTACGATGGAAAACGGCCGCGTAACCGGCGTAATGGCGAACGGCGAGCATATCAGAACGCGAGCGGTGGTCTCCAACGCCAACCTCAAGCGCACCGTGCTGGAAATGCTGGATGAAGAGGCTGTCCCCGCCGACTTCCGAAAACAGACGGAAAAACTGCGCGTAAACAACTCCTCCTGCCAGGTTTACATCGGCATAAGCGAAAACGAAAAAATCGATTTCATAGGCGACCTTCTTTTCACATCCACCGCGGAAAAGTTCAGCGAAAATCTGATGCTGGATAAAAACGTAACCAGCAGAACTTTTTCTGTTTACTACCCGTCCATACGGCCGGAGCATAACCGCTACGCGATAGTCTCATCGTCCAACGCGCGGTACGAAGACTGGAGCGGATTAACCGAACAGCAATACCGCGCCGATAAGGAGCATCTGGCCGAAGATACGCTGGACCACCTCGAAAAGTATGTTCCCGGCATCAGAAAAAAAATAGACCATCTTGAGGTCGCCACGCCGCTTACTTTCAAATACTACACCCGGCATATAGGCGGTGCGTCTTTCGGCACGAAGTTTGAGGGGCTGGAAATCAGCAACAGACTGCCCGAACGGATACCGGGGCTTTTCTTTACAGGCTCGGTGGGGATTATAATGTCAGGCTGGCTGGGGGCCGCGAACTACGGCGTGATAGTTTCCAACAACGTTGAAAGGTTTTTAAAAAATTCCAATGGATGATTTCAAAGGGCGAACGGTTATCGTAACCGGCGGAACGGGAGGTATCGGCGGAGCAGTAACGCACGCTTTCCTTTCGGCGGGAGCGGCGGTCACGGCGATTTACGGCGGGAATAACGACAAGGCGCGGAAATTTTCCGAGACGGCGCCTAACGCGGAAAATCTGAAAACCGTTCGGCTGGATGTCGCGGACGACGCCGGAGTGGAAAATTTTTTTAAAGAGTTCGCGCAAAATCACGGGACACTCGACGTGCTGGTAAACTGCGCCGGAGTGCGAAAAGACGCCGTAGCCGGAATGATGAAAGCCGAAGACTGGCGGAGGGTTATCGACGTTAATCTTACCGGCACTTTCAATATGTCCAAACAGGCGGTTCTGCTGATGATGAGAAAAAGGTACGGCCGGATTATAAGCATAACCAGCCCGGCCGGGAGGTTCGGTTTCGAGGGGCAGGGAAACTATTCCGCTTCCAAGGCTGGACAGACGGCTTTCAGCCTCTCCCTCGCCAAAGAGGCGGCCAGCAGGAACATCACCGTGAACTGCGTTTCCCCCGGTTTTGTCGAAACCGATTTTATAGCCGACCTGCCGGAAAAAATGCGCGAAGCCTATCGGAACAGCGTGCCGATGAAAAGGTTCGGCGCGCCGGAAGAGATTGCTCCGGCCGTTCTTTTTCTGGCAAGCGAACAGGCTTCATACATAACCGGCGCGGTGCTGGAAGTAAGCGGAGGGCTGTAATGCTTACTGCCGTAAGTGAGAGCGGACGATGAGCTTCCTTGAAGAGAGATTGCCGCGCTTCGCTCGCAATGACAAAAAGTCGCAAAGGAGAACAGGATATGAGCTTCCTTGAAGAGAGATTGCCGCGCTTCGCTCGCAATGACAAAAAGCCGCAAAGGAGAACAGGCTATGAGCTTCCTTGAATATATTTACCACAGGTATTTGTAATAGTGTTGGAGTGGAAAATTGGCCTCTTATAACGAAATCGCCACATTGACGAATCCTTCCGCGATGCGTAATCTCGTTCATGTCATTGCGAATCCCGCCACAGGCGGGATGTGGCAATCTCGATGGAAGAGAGATCACCACGGCCTCCTTCGGACTCCTCGTGATGACAGGTTTGGGGATGTTAGCTTCGCCTGCGGCTACGCCGGGACTTCGCAAGGGGAAGATATTAAGAGCTCCAACATAAGCGCGCGTATACTCAGGTCTGAGGTTGGATTGCATGGTGGAACCGGGTGGAAAACATCCGCGAAATATCTTGACACAACACCAGCGCCATCACAAAACATACTGTGTGGCATGTCTGTGGTTTCTACATGAGCTTCCTTGAACTGGAAGGAAAGAATTTCCTCGTCTTTGGGGTGGCCAACCGCAAGAGCGTCGCATATTTCATAGCGGACATTATAAAAGCGGAAGGCGGAAAGCTTTTTCTTTCCGTGGAAAACGAAGAGAGAAAGGAAGCGGCCGAAAAACTTTTCCCGACAGCCGAGGTTTTTACGTGCGACGTTTCGGACGATAAACAGGTTAAAAAACTCGCCACCGACGTTGAAAACTCGGCCGGGACAATTCACGGGATAGTCCATTCCATAGCTTTCGCAAACTATTCCGACGGGTTCAACCCTTTCCACGAAACCCGCAAGGACGATTTCATGCAGGCGCTCGATATATCCTGTTTTTCCCTTATAACGATATGCAACGCTTTCAAAGAACTGCTCGACAAACAGGGGGCCGTAGTCACCATTTCCATCTCAACCACAAGGATGGCGTCGGAGAATTACGGCTACATGGCGCCAATCAAGGCCGCGCTCGATTCTACGCTGACCTTCCTTGCCAAGAGTTTCAGCCATTTTTCCGAAGTTCGTTTCAACGCCGTAGGGCCGGGGCTTTTGAAGACTTCCGCTTCCGCCGGCATACCGGGATATGTCGATTCGTATCTGTACGCCCAGCAGATGACTTTAAGAAAACGGGCGGTGGAAACGAGGGAGGCGGCCGCGGCGGCCGTTTTTCTGTTGAGCCCAGCTTCGAGCGGCGTTAACGCTCAGAAGATTGTCGTGGACGGAGGCATGGAAACGAACTACTTCGATAGGGAAAATGTTCGGAAAATAGTCGGCGGCAAATAAAAGAAGAGCCTCTCCACTTTAAAAAAAAGAAAAACGGTGTCATAACGAGGCCGACACAGGAGGCCGTGGTTATCTCTCTTCCATCGAGATTAGCTTCGCCAGCGGCTCGCAGAAACTTCGCTTGATAATTACAGGTAAGGAAGCTCGTTT
>JAJRYM010000110.1 GCA_024275775.1 Nitrospirota bacterium | reverse complement strand
GACAGGGCTGTTCTGGAACTTTTTTATTCATCCGGTCTGCGCGCCGCCGAACTGCACGGCTTGAACATACAAGATCTGGATATCGAAAACAGGGTATTGCGCGTTATAGGCAAGGGCAACAAAGAGAGGCTCGTTCCCATAGGGCGCAAAGCGGCGGAAGCGGTGAAGGAGCTTCTTGACAGTATAGGCTCGGCAAGCGGGCCGCTGTTCGTTTCCCGGCCGGGAAAACGGATAACTGTGCGGACGATATTCAACATAGTGGTAAGGCAGGGTATTAAGAGCGGACTGTTCAAGCGGGTTACTCCCCACATGTTGCGCCACACTTTCGCCACGCACATGCTGGACGGCGGCGCGGACATACGGGCCATCCAGCTCCTGCTGGGGCACAGCAGTCTCGCCACAACAGAAAAATATACGCACGTGGGGCTGGACAGCCTCATGGAAATATACGACAAGGCCCACCCCCACGCCGAATAGGAACCGTTCAGCCCGCCCGTTAGAAGCTCAAAAAATCGGGTGATGATTATTCATACCGGTTTTATATATACTTGCACGCATGAGTGAAAAAGAACTTCAGCAAATAATAGAAAAAGCGGGCACGCTTATGGAGGCGCTTCCCTATATCCGCAAGTATCAGGGGAAGACCTTCATTGTCAAATACGGCGGTTCTGCCATGGTGGACGACAGCCTTAAAAAAGGGTTCGCGCAGGATATCACCATGCTCAAGCTTGTAGGGATAAACCCCATCGTGGTGCACGGAGGCGGGCCGCAAATCGGGAAAACGCTCGAAAAAATGGGTATCAAAACCCGCTTCATAGAAGGGCACCGGTATTCCGACAGGGATACCCTCGACGTGGTGGAGATGGTGCTGGTAGGCAAGGTCAACAAGGAAATCGTCACCCTGCTTTCAAATGAAGGAGGCCGTTCCGTCGGCCTTTCGGGTAAGGACGGCCGGATGATAGAGGCGGAAAAAATGGTGATAACCCGCCCCGGCGCCGATGTTAATCGGCCTGAGATAATAGACCTCGGCATGGTCGGCAAAATCACGAAAATCAACATAGACATTCTGAATACTATCGACAGGGATAACTTTATTCCGGTAATAGCGCCTGTCGGCGTAGGCAAAGACGGCGAAACATACAATATAAACGCCGATACCGTGGCCGGAGAGATAGCCGCCGCCATGAAGGCGGAAAAGCTCGTGCTGTTAACGGACGAGAAAGGAATTAAGAACAGCAACGGCGATCTTGTTCCCGCGCTTGACGAACGGCAGGTCGATGAGCTTGTCAAATCCGGCGTTATAACCGGAGGGATGCTTCCAAAGGTGCGAAGCTGTTTCACGGCGCTGAAGGCCGGAGTGGGTAAAACGCATATCGTCGACGGCAGAATACGGCATTCCGTACTGCTGGAGATTTTCACAGACAAAGGCATCGGCACCGAAATCGTCCACTCGAACGGCTAGAAGCGCTTCATTGACGCCTGCGCCTAATGGTGTATATAATATACATCATAAAGGAGGCGGCCTATGCTGAAAAGAACGCAAATGTATCTGCCGGAAGAGGTGCTGAACAGGTTGAAACGGAAATCGAAGAAGGAAAAAACAACTGTCTCCGGCATAGTGAGGGACGCGCTCGCGGAATACCTTGCCAAAGAGGAAACGAAAGACTGGCGGCACGACGCTCTTTGGGAAATAGTCGGCAGGGTAAGCTCCGGGAAAAAAGACCTCTCCGCGAAACATGATGAATACCTCTACGGGAAACAGAGGTGAACCTTTTCGTCGATACATCGGCGTGGCTGGCCCTGTATGACTCGGACGACGGGCATCATAAAAACGCAGTTAAAAAAAGCGTGGATATCCGCAAGCGCAAAATAGACCTTGTTACTTCGGATTACATACTGGATGAATCGATAACCATCATTCGGCACACGGTTTCCCATAAAGCGGCCGTTGCTTTCGGCGAATCCATTATGAATTCCGGTATAGTAAAAATCGTAAGGGTGACTGACGAAACTTTTTTTGGTTCGTGGGAAATGTTCAGGCAATACGATGATAAAAGGTTCAGCTTTACCGATTGCACAAGCTTTATTCTGATGAAGATGATGGGCACAAGGAGAGCTTTTACTTTTGACAGACATTTCCGGCAGGCAGGCTTTGAAATTTTTTAGCGGAAAGTTTTCGCTTGTCCGCCCGGCGGCATGAAAATCCTTATAAAAGCGGGATGGGTATGCCCGATAACGTCTACCCCCATAAGAAACGGTTTCGTTCTTGTAACAAACGGCCTGATTGAGGCTGTCGGAGATGGCCGGGAAGTCGGCGCTCACGAATACGAAAGGGAGCTGGATTTTTCCGGCCGCGTTCTTCTGCCCGGTTTCGTAAATGCCCATTCTCATCTGGAACTGTCCGGCCTTCGCGGAAGCCGATACGGCGGTTCGTTTATCGAATGGATTGAAACCGTAATAGATCATACTTCTCACACTTCTCCGGCGGTCAGGCGAAAAAATATGGAGCTTGGCATACGGGAGATGACGGCTTCCGGCATCACAGCCGTGGGCGATATAGTTTCCTCGGCCGAAATGGCCGCGCCTCTGCTTGCCTCCTCTATGAAAAGCGTGCTTTTCGCGGAGGCGATAGCTCCTCTGCCGGCAGGGGCGGAAAGCACTGCGGGTAATATTGAAAAGGAGCTTGAAGAAATCCGCAGTCTCGGCGGCCGGGGCGGTATCTCGCCTCATGCTCCGCACACGGTCTCCGAAGAACTGTTCAAAAGGCTTAAAAAGACGGCCGTCGAACTTGCCGTTCCGTTCATGACGCATCTCTCGGAAACGAAAGAGGAGGTCGAGTACATTCGCAACGGTTCCGGCCCCTTAAAGGATTTTCTAAAAAAACGCGGACGATTGCCGGACGGTTTTGAAGGAACGGGACAGTCGCCGGTTTCGTTTTTAAACCGATGTTCGGTTCTGGGCGGAACGCTGGCGGTTCATCTTAACCGGCTGGAAGAGGGCGACGTGAAGCGTCTCGCATCGGCGGGCACGGTGCCGATTTTCTGCCCGGGATCGTCTCAGTGGTTCGGGCGGGAGCAGGTGTTGCCGCTTGAGGAGCTTCTTGAGGCCGGCCTCAACCCGGCTATCGGCACCGATTCGCTCGCATCCAACAGCTCTCTTTCCATGCTGGACGAACTGCGGACGGCCGCCGGTTACTTTCCTAAAATCCCGCGTGAGGTTTTTATAAGGATGGCGACAGTCAACGGCGCGCGGGCGCTGGGAATAAACTGCGGAGCGATTGAAAAAGGAAAAGCGGCCGACCTAATAGCATTCCGAATGGCGGACGCTCGGGATCCGTTTGACGCTCTGTTTGCGGCGGAAAAAGCCGATTTTGTTTTAATCTCGCGGTAGCCGCGGTAATAACGGATTGTTGCCTTACCGATTGCGGGTTAAAATAGTTTCGAAATGAAAAAATGGGTATGACGAAAGAGATTGAAGGAAGAGAGAAAGCGGTTTTGCGCGCGCTGGTGCAGAGCCACATTAAGAACCCGTCTCCCGTGGGGTCGAAAACCCTTTCGGAAGGACCGCTTGCCGGGTTGTGTTTGAGCTCGGCCACTATCCGCAACAGTCTTGCCGAGCTCGACGCCAAAGATTATGTGAGCAAATCACATACATCTTCCGGCAGGACGCCAACCGAAAAAGGCTACCGTTTTTACGTGGACGAGCTTATGGTGGCGCGCCCCGTTCCTCCCGAACAGAAAAGGAAAATTTCCTCTCTTATGGAGCTGTGCTCGGCCGATACGGCGAAGATCTTCAGGGATATTTCCAGACTGCTTAATTCCTTTTCCGGCCAGACCGGCCTGGCGCTTCTTCCGGCTATGAGCGAAGCGGTTATAAAAAAATTCAGTTTCATAAAAGTATCGCCTTTCCGCATTCAGGTTGTGCTTGTTACCGCCTTTTCGGAAGTTCACAACATAATCGTCGAGCTGGACGAGAACTGGCCTGAAAACGAGATAATGGAAATGGAGAATTTCCTTAATCGCCATTACGCTTTCGGTACGCTCCGGCAGATAAGGAGCAGGCTGGAACGCAGAATAAAAAGGGAGAACGCCCGCTATAATCGCATACGCCGAAGACTTTTAAAAATTCAGGACAGCCTCTTTGAATCAGGCGGCGACGCCAAGCTGATAGTTGAAGGGGTGGAAAGTTTTTTCGACGCGCCGGAGTTTCGGCAGGATTCGCGGAAACTGCGGAAAATCCTCAAAACACTTTCCGACAGAAAAAAGATGCTGACGATTTTGGGGAAATGCCTTCAGGCCGAAAACGTGCATGTAAATATCGGCTCGGAGCTTTCTAAAGTCGGAATTGAGGACTGCTCCCTTGTAAGTTTTTCGTTTCATTTGGAGGATGGCGCCGGCGGCGCTGTCGGCATACTCGGTCCGACCCGCATGGATTATCCATATCTGGTAGGACTGCTTGATTATATTTTCGCGGAAATGAACAGGAGGTTTGCCGAACGGTGAGCAAAAAAGAAAAACATCCGGCACCGGAGAAAAAGGCCGGCAAGAAGGAGAGCCGAACGGCCAAACTTCAAGCCGAAATAGAACGGCTTTCAGAGGAAGCGGCCGTCCTGAAAGATGAACTGCTGAGAAACCGCGCGGAGGTTGAAAACGCCCGCAAAAGATTTGAAAAGCAGAAGAACGATGCTGTACGATACGCATCCCTACCGCTTATAAAGGAGCTTTTGACAGTTATTGACAATCTTTCTCTCGCCCTGCAATACGCCGAGAAGGACGATCCGCTTAGAGAGGGTGTGCAGATGGCGCTCGACGGCCTGAAAAAAGCGCTTAAGCATCATCACCTCGAAGAGATAAAAGCCGTAGGGGAAAAGTTCGACCCCGCCCTGCATGAGGCGGTCTCCGTCGCAGGCGATCCGTCGGTGGGGGATAACGTAATCGTGGAAGAATATAAAACCGGCTACCGGCTGTATGGCAGGGTGGTGCGCGCGTCGTCAGTCGTCGTGAATCACCAGCCCCACGAGCCGGAAACGAAGGATGAGGAAAAGCCGACCGTAGAAGCCGAAACCTGAGCCTACTCCGCGAACTCCATAAGGTCGACGAGCTGAAGGTTGTCGCCCATCTCCTCGCCGAGGAACCGGCTTCCGACGGCATGCGCCCTTTCCGGCGAATCGGTAACGTAATAGGCGCGCTTGCCCTCTCCCGAAACGCAAAGCAGGTTCCCGGCTGTCAGCGTTTCTTTCAACCGCATCGCGACGGCCTTTGCCGAATTGACCAGCGTTACGCTTTCTCCGCAAACCGCGCCGATTGTCTTTTCAAGCAGTGGGTAATGGGTGCATCCGAGGATAAGGCTATCCACGGCGCCGTCCATGAACGGTCGCAGATAAATCTGCGCGGTATCCATGGCTATGCCGTTATCCGTCCACCCCTCTTCGGCGAGCGGCACGAAAAGCGGGCAGGCCTGCGATATCACCGAAACCGCTCCTCTTTCTCTAATAAGCGTTTCGTACCTGCCGGAGCCGATGGTGGCGTAGGTGCCTATAACGCCGATTTTACCCTGTGCACTTACATTCATCGCCTGCTCTACGCCGGCTTCGATAACGCCGATTACCGGCACGTCGAACTTTGCCCTTAGCGTTTCCATGCTCGTGGCGGCGGCGGAGTTGCAGGCTACCACGACGGCCTTTACGTTTTTTGAGAGAAGAAAGCGGGCGTCCTCCATAGCGTATCTGATTACGGTTTCGCGCGATTTGGTGCCGTAAGGAACGCGCGCCGTATCGCCGAGATAAACGAGATTTTCCGCCGGCAGGAGTTCCCCGACCGCGTGAAGGACGGTAAGCCCTCCTATGCCGGAGTCGAAAATGCCTATGGGGCGGTTATCTCCGCTCATTCAAACTCCGTAGTAAACATTGGCGTATTATAAACACCAATAAGTATAAAAGTAACGATTTGCCGCGGTTCAAGGGAGACAGGGCTGGATTTTTTGGGAATTCATAAATGAAACGCTTCTATTTTTATTCGACGTTTTTAACGGCGGCTCTTCTTATGGCGCAGGTTGCCGTTTCCCGTTCCGCCGGAACTGCCGTTCCCACCAAACCGGCGGAGATAGAACAGGTGCGGATTCCGGCCGGCGAGGTACGGCTAGGGAGCGGCGCGAAGGAAAAAAAGTATGCCTATTCAATCGGAGGCTCAGCCGCCCGCAAATGGCGGTGGTACGATGCCGAAAAGAATCGGAAGGTTTTCGTGGACGAATTTTATATCGATAAATATCCGGTAACGCAGGCGCAGTATCAGGAATTCGTAAAGGCGACAGGCCATCGGGCTCCGTTCATCAGCCGGAAAGATTACCAACGGCAGGGTTTTCTGGTGCATCCGTACAAAGAGGTTATTCCGTATCTCTGGAAAAATGGAAAACCTCCGCCAGGGAAATCCGACCATCCCGTCGTGCTGGTAAGCATCGGCGACGCTTGGGAATACTGCCACTGGCGCGACGGTTTTCAAAAAAAGCGCCTTATCCGCATGCCGTTCGAGGACGAGTGGGAAAAAGCCGCCCGCGGAACCGACGGCCGTTATTTTCCGTGGGGCAACGCGTGGGACGGCGCCCGCGCCAACATAGGGAATACCGGCCCGAATGGAACCACGCCGGTAAATCGCTACCCCGGCGGCGCGAGCCCTTACGGAGTTTACGACATGGCGGGTAATATCTTTGAGTGGACTCTTACGCCGCTTGAAGCAGGTTCTGACAGGTATGTTTTAAAATCATGCTCGTGGGACGATACGCCCGGTCTTTGCCGTGGAGCCGCCCGCCACACCAGACTGAAAAACAGCAGGCATATTCTCATCGGTTTCCGGTGCGTGGGCGTTCCTTTGCGCCGCTAAAATGCTCCATTCCCGGCCGAAGTTCTGGTAACCTATCACGCATGAAGGGGAAAATGACGGGGAACGAAACGAGACAGGCTTTTATCGATTATTTTGTTTCCAAAGACCACCGCCGGGTAAGAAGTTCCAACCTTATCCCGTCCGCCGACCCGACACTTCTGTTCACGAACGCCGGGATGGTGCCGTTCAAGGATACGTTTCTCGGCCGTGAAAAGCGGGATTACTCCCGCGCCGTCTCGTCCCAGAAATGCCTTCGCGTTTCGGGAAAACATAACGATCTGGAGGAAGTCGGCAGAACGAACCGGCACAACACCTTCTTCGAGATGTTGGGCAACTTTTCGTTCGGTGATTATTTCAAGCAGGAGGCCATCGAATACGCATGGGAATTTCTCACGGAAGTGGTGAAACTGCCCGCCGATAAACTCTGGATAACGGTTTTCAACGATGACGACGAAGCCGGCAGGCTCTGGCCGGAAATAACCGGCGTGCCGGAAAGCCGTGTGGTAAGGCTGGGCGAAAAGGATAATTTCTGGTCGATGGGGCCAACCGGCCCATGCGGCCCATGCTCGGAAATACATATAGATCACGGCGCGGGCGTTGGTTGCGGCCGGCCGGAATGCGCGCCGGGGTGCGAATGCGGACGCTACGAGGAAATATGGAATCTTGTTTTCATGCAGTACGACCGCGACCAATCCGGGAAACTCAACCCGCTTCCCGACCCCAGCATAGATACCGGCATGGGGCTTGAGCGGCTGGCTTCCGTTCTTCAGGGGGTCGAATCGAATTTCGATACCGACCTCATCCGCCCGATAATCGGCAGGGCAGAGGATGTTCTGGGAAAACCGTACGGCATAAACAGTGAGGACGATATCTCATTCAGAGTAATCGGCGACCATATGCGGGCGACGGCTTTCCTCGTTACGGAAGGCGTTCTGCCGTCCAACGACGACAGAGGTTACGTTCTTCGCAGGCTTATGCGGAGGGCGATGAGATACGGCAAAATGCTAGGCGCCGAGGAGCCGTTTTTATACAAAATAATCGGCGCGGTTATAGATAACTTTCGCTCCGTCTATCCCGAACTGGCCGAAGCGGAAAAGACTATGGCGCGCATCGTGGAAGTCGAGGAAGAAAAATTCGGCAGAACGCTCGATAGCGGGCTTCGTATTCTTAACGAGATTGTCGAAAAAGCCCGCGCCGCCAATGCGACGGCGGTTGACGGTAAGGAAATATTCCGCCTTTACGACACCTACGGCTTCCCGCTCGACCTGGCAGGCGATATTTTAGGCGACGCAGGCATGGCGTTCAGCAGGGATGATTACGAAGAAGAACTACAGCGCCAGCGGACACTCGCGCGCGGGGCGTCGAAGATGGGGGGCGTGGAAATACCGGAGGCGTACCGGTTGCTGGAAGATGAATCGACGCTGTTTCTCGGCTACGAACATACAGAAACGTCTGCGGAGGTTATCGCCGTTATAAAAGACGGCACTCATGTGGAAAGCCTTAACGCGGGCGATTCGGGCGAGATTGTGCTGGATAGAACCGTTTTCTATGCCGAGTCCGGCGGGCAGGCGGGCGATACCGGCGAGATAGTTTCCGAAACCGGCAGAGCAAAAGTTGCCGATACTAAAAAACCGCTCCCTTCGCTTGTAAGCCATCATGTGGAAATCACCGACGGCGAAATGAAGAAGGGGCAAAAAATCACTGCCCGCATAGGCGCCGCTAAAAGGGAAGCCACGAAAAGAAACCATACGGCCACCCATCTGCTTCAGTCGGCGCTTCGGCAGGTGTTGGGCGAGCACGTTAAACAGTCCGGCTCATACGTCGGCCCCGATAAACTGCGATTCGATTTTTCCCATTTCGCGCCTGTATCTTCCGGCGAACTGCGGGAGGTCGAAAGGATAGTGAACGAAAAAATACGTGAAGATATTCCGGTCGAAACAAAAGAGATGGATACCGAGGATGCCATAACCGAAGGAGCCACGGCTCTTTTCGGCGAGAAATACGGCGCCAAAGTGCGGGTTGTCGATGTGCCCGGTTTTTCCAGAGAGCTGTGCGGAGGGACGCACGCCTCGGCGACCGGCCAGATAGGATTTTTTAAGATTACCACCGAAACCGGCGTGGCGGCAGGCATACGGCGCATAGAAGCGGTTACCGGGGAAGGCGCGTTTGAATATCTGCAGAGGCTTGAATCCGACATACGCCGGATATCGTCCCTTCTGAAATGCCCGCCGGACGACAGCCCTGAGCGGGTAACGAAGCTTATTGAAAACAGCAGGGAGCTGGAAAAGCAGATTAAGAAAATCCGGCAGGAAAAAGCGAGAGGCGCGAGCGGCGCCGATGTGGAAGAAAGAGAAATCGCCGGAATAAAAGTTACCGCCAGAAAGTTCGATGGGCTGGATACGGAGGCGTTGCGGTCTATGGTGGACGAG
>JAJRYM010000109.1 GCA_024275775.1 Nitrospirota bacterium | reverse complement strand
GCGGCCGGAAATTCGCCAGCGACTGCCCGATAATTTTGTAGATGTTCACCGGTTCGGAAAAAATTTCCAGCTTTCCCGACTCCAGCTTTGAATAGAGGAGGATATCCTCAACGAACCGGTTTATGCGGTCGGCGGAAGCGGCTATGGCCGAGCTGATTTCATCTTTCTTGTCGCCGAACTCGTGCGGCTCCAGCCTTTTGATCAGCTCGGAAAAACCGAATATCGGATTAACGAAACCGAGCAGGTCATGAGTGAGCGAAAAATAAAGCCTCTGTTTTTCAATCTCGCGCCGGGCGGTAGCTTCGTACAGCTTGGCGTTTTCCACAGCTACCGCAACCTGCCCCGCCACAAGGTTTAGCATTTCGGCCGAGCTGTCATCGTAAAGTTCCGGCTCCGCATAACTCTCCACGCTTAAGACTCCGATAATTTTCTTATTGTGCACCAGCGGCACGCCGAGCCACGATTTAGCCGGACGGCCGCCGTGCCGAATGCCGAGAGCGTCGCACTCCTTTACGGTATCCTGCCGTATCAACAGCGGGCGGCGGTTTTTTATTATCCATGAATTCATACCGTCGCTAAGCGGGTAGACCTCCGGCTCGCTGGTTTGCACCTCGCCTGATATGAACGACGCGATGAATTCCAGCGCCCGCGTTTCCGGCCGGTACAGCACGAGGTTTACCCTGTCGTTTTGCAGAACTTTCCCCAGATGATCGACTACCGCGCCGGTGAGTTCCCGCAGTGTTAGCCGGCTGGAAATTATAGTGCCGACTTCCGATACCGTCTGAAGCGTTTTCATCCGCTGTTCCAGCTCTATAGAGCATTCGTCGCCGGTTTTCACGATTCTGCCCCCTGTTTCAGATACCGTTTCAGCGCTTCGATTTCCGGCGGCGTTAGATTTGTCTCCTCATCTGTAGCGATTTCGAGCAGGTAATCGGAATCGTTCATGAAATATTCCGCCAGATCTTCCGCCTCCCGAAAAATTCTTGCGAGAACCATTGGGAAAAGTTTATCGATTATAACCGGCACCTTTCTAAAGATATTATCCAGCATAGAATTATTCGGATAAAGCGTAATGCTCACATCGGCTTTCGCGCCGTTATCGCCTTCCTTCCGGCTGGCTATAACCGCTTCCCCGTTGCCGGTTGTTTTAACCGGAAACGGGTTGTCTATGCCTATGGAGTATTTAAAGGAAACCGTATGCGAATTTTTATTCCTCTCCATATTTTTCACGGTGATTTTAAAACCGGTACGATAAAAAACATCTCCCTCGGCCAGCTTTTTCACCCTGAAACCGGTAATTTTGAGCTCACTCGCCAGTTTGCAGGAAAGCGAAAGGTCTTCCAGCATGAACGTAAAAAGATTTTCAGGAAAAGAAAGAGAGGTATCCTTTTTTGATATGGCGATGCCGGCTTTCTTCGTTTCGGCCTGGTAGGCCGTAGCCGCCCGCAGGCTGTTAAAACCGGCCAGCGCGAGAAAAAGAGGGAGAACGAAAATCCTCCCGGCATAGATCATTGAACCGCCAGTCCTATATCCGTGATTCCGGCGTCCCGGCAGATGCCCATTATCTCCACGGCCTGCCCGTAATGAAGCTTCTTGTCCGCGCGAATTATCACCGACCGCTTTTCATCCCCGTGTTGCGCTATTTTTTCGGCTATTTCCCCAATCAGCGCCGGCCTTCCGTCAAGAAAGACCGAACCTTCCATGTTTATCTCTATTGTATAGACCTTCGTTTTCGATACCGGCGCGCCCGACTGCGAGTCCGGGAGTTCGATATCGAGCTGTCTGGTGAAATCGACGAAAGCAGTGGATACCATGAAGAAAATCAGCAGAAGGAAAACGACGTCTATCAGCGGCGTTAGCTGTAGCGAATAGTCTTCTTCATCCTTCCTTGTGAACCGCATTCCCTGCCTCTTCGTCCTTTTTGTGAAGAGCGTAACTTATCTCTTCCATGAAACTGATGGAGATTTCTTCCATCTCGAAAATCAGCTTGTCGGCCCTGCCCCGAAAGAAATGGTACGCCGCCAGCGTCGGTATGCCCACAATCAGGCCGGCCGCCGTCGTGATGAGAGCCTCGGAGATGCCGCTGGCCACAAGCGACGGGTTGCCGGTGCCGGAAGTGGAAATAACGTTGAACGCTTTAATCATTCCAGCCACCGTCCCCAACAGCCCCAGCATTGGAGCCAGGTTTGCTATAACGCCCAAGCCCCGGAGATTGGCGGTCAATAGCGTGGATTCATGACTGCCGGCGCTATCCACCGCGCGCTCAACTTCCAGCACGCCCATGTGGGACCTTATCAGCCCCGCGCGGACTATGCGGGACATCGAGTTGGTATGTTTAAGGCAGAGTTTAAGCGCCGCGCTGAATTCATGATTGAGCCATAGGGCGCGCACTTCCCTTAGATATTTCGGATTGATTACTTTTCTGCGCCTGAGATTTGCCAGCCTTTCAAAAATTATCGCAACGGCTATTATGGAGCAGAGAAGAATGGGCCACATCATCGGCCCGCCTTTTTTAAAAACCGACATCACCCATAAATCGCTGAAGCCGGCAAGGCCAAGCGCGAACGCCTGCGTCGCGGGAAGCAGGGATACGGCCAGAAGGCCTGCCCATACTTTGTTTTTAACCCCCATAAACCAATTTTTATAACATATTTAAGAGTTTGACTCCGAATATTTTTCAATCTACACTAGCCCTGAAAGGGCTGATTTAGATGAACTTCGTCAGAATATTTTTTTTACTGTTTTTGACGGTCTGTTTTCTGCCCGCCAAAACGGCGTCGGCCGATATAATAAAATATTTCGACGATGAAGGCAGACTGCATTTTACCGACAGGCCGGTGCAGGAATCGTACGTCGTATTCATCAAAACAACCGTTCCCAAGCACAGGCCGGTTGCCTATTACCGCGAACTTTACAGGCGGGAAATAGCGCTGGCGGCGGAAAAGTACGGCGTAACGGAAACCCTTATCCACAGCGTGATTGAAACCGAATCCGGCTACAACCGGCTGGCGGTATCGCGAGCGGGTGCGCGCGGGCTGATGCAGTTGATGCCGAAAACGGCCGAAAGATACGGAGCGCGCAACGTTTTCTCGCCGGCTGAAAACATAGACGGCGGCGTTCATTACCTTAGAGACCTTCTGGACAGGTACGACGGCAGTGTTCATCTGGCGCTGGCGGCGTATAACGCGGGCGAAACCGCTGTCGATAAATACGGAGGCGTTCCGCCTTTCCCCGAAACCCGTAAATTTATCGGAAAAGTGCTTCGTCTTCGCAACAATAGTCGATCCGACGCGAGGGTTTCCCGGCAAATCTTTTCTGAATGATGTTTTCTACACCGCACGAAAAAAACAGCAGAGGCCAACATAGATGAATAACCTTACACTCGCGACAAAGCTTACGCTTTCGCGGATAGTCGTCGTTCCCATTCTGATTCTTCTTCTTATAAATCCTACGCCGCTTTCCTGCTTTATAGCGGCGCTGGTTTTCGGCGCGGGCGCCGCTACGGACGGACTCGACGGCTACCTCGCCCGCACCACCGGCACCGTGACTCCGCTCGGCAAACTGCTCGACCCGATTGCCGACAAGATTTTAATGGTATCGGTTCTCATCCCGATGGTAGCCGCCGGAAGAATTCCCGGCTGGCTCGTAGCGGTTATGCTGGCGCGCGAGTTTGCGGTAACGGGTGTGCGGATGATGGCCGCGTCTGAAAAACATATAATTCCAGCCGGCTGGAAAGGGAAATACAAGATGGGATTTGAAATAGCGGCGATGGAATTCATACTCCTTCAGTGGGACCTTGGAATAATCCACTTCCAGACTATCGGCATGCTATGCCTGTTAATAGCTCTTTTTTACAGCCTGTGGGGAGCGGCGGACTATTTTCGCGAATACTGGAAAACAATCGCTTTATGACCTCCCTTTCATTCCGCTTTTAGGCCGCGAACAACCTCCCGCTAAAACCGGATTATGCCTGAAAGCGCCGCCTCGCAGTCCATGAAGTTGCAGGGGCTCGTCCAGCCTGCGCAGGCCTTTGTCGTTGCGGGGCGGTTTTTGACTAAAAGGGAAAATATACTTTTACTCTCGCCGGACGTTGCGGAAGCGGAAGCTTTAGCGGGCGATATTGCTTTCCACCTTGGCGGCGATGAAAACGTAATATATCTGCCCCAGTTCGAAACGTTACCGTACGAAGCCCTCTCCCCGCACCCGGATGTATCGGCGGCGCGAAGAAAAGCGTTGAGGCGGCTGGCGCTCCGCGAAAGCGAACCGTTCATCTGCGTTACAACGAGGCCCGCGCTATTGCAGTTATGTCCGCCGAGGGATGTCGTAACCGATTCATGGTTCCGAATAAAAACGGGCGGAGAGATAGACCTGGCCGGCCTTAGAAATTTCCTTGATAATACCGGCTATTTTTTCTCCGACCCTGTGGAAGAACAGGGGGCCTTCGCCGT
>JAJRYM010000108.1 GCA_024275775.1 Nitrospirota bacterium | reverse complement strand
AGAAGACGACCCTACGATGATACATCTCGATAAATTCGAGAACACCTATAGCAGGGAGGAGACGGTCTACATCCTGCTCGCGCCGAAGGATGGAACGGTCTTCACCCGCAAAACCCTTTCGGCATCCGCGTGGCTTACAGCAAAGGGATGGGAGTTTCCTTTCGCTTCGAGGGTAGATTCAATCACCAATTTTCAGCATACCCGCGCCGAAGAAGACGATCTGTTTGTGGGAGATCTCGTGCCGGATTCTTCGGCCATCACGGACGCCGACATTGAAAGAATAAAACGGATAGCCCTTTCCGAGCCGGCGCTGGTGGATAAAATCGTAAGCCGCTCCGGCCACGTTACCGGCATTAACGTAAAAGTCATAAAACCGGGCAAGGAATCCGACGAAGACCTCGTCATAACCAACCACGTCAGGAAGGTGATGAAGGAGTTTGTGAAAAAATTCCCCGGTATCGATTACTACCTTGCCGGCGATATAATCTTCAACGCCGGTTTCCTAGAAGAAGCCAACAGCGATATGAAAACGCTCATCCCGATTATGTTCATCGCCATGGTGCTGGTAATCGCGTTCTCGCTCCGCTCGTTCTGGGGTACGCTCGGTACGGTGGCGGTCATCATCGCGGCCGCTGTAACCGGCATGGGGCTTTCGGGATGGCTTGGCATACCGCTGGGCGACGTCGCTTCCATGGCGCCGACCATCGTGATGACTCTCGCCGTTGCCGATTCGATACATATACTCTCAACGATGTTCGACCGAATGCGCTCCGGATCTACCCGCAGAGAAGCGGTGGCGGAATCGCTGAGAATAAATAGCCAGCCGGTTTTTCTTACCAGCATCACAACGGCGGTAGGTTTTTTAAGCATGAACCTCACAAGCTCGCCGGTATTTCACGACCTCGGCAACATGGTGGCGCTTGGGGTGATGTCGGCCTATTTTTATTCGATTTTTTTCCTGCCCGCGATGATGGCGGCCGTCCCGATGAACACCGCCCCATCCGCCAAACAGAAAACCGCCTTTGCCGACCGGCTTGGCAAGTTTGTGGTCAAACAGAGAAAACCGCTTTTCTACGGCGCCGGGGCCGTCGTTCTGGTACTGGCTTCCGGCATCTCGCAGATACGATTCGACGACAAGTTCATAGAATACGTCAGCGAGAAAACTGAAATCAGGCGGGCGGCCGATTTCATAAAGGTAAACCTGCCCGGCACCGACGTGCTTGAATACTCCATTGAATCGGGCGAGGAAGGAGGCATAGCCGACCCCGCGTATCTTCAAAACCTGGAAAAGCTTGAGCAATGGTTCAAAAGCCGGCCGCGCGTCGCTTATGTATCCTCCATCAATGACGTAATGAAAAGGCTTAACAAAACCATGCACGGGGACGATCCGGCCTGGTACCGAATCCCCGACGGCCGGGAACTGGCGGCGCAGTATCTTCTGCTTTATGAGATGTCGCTTCCTTTCGGGCTCGACCTTACCTCGCAGATAAATTTGGATAAATCGTCTTCGCGCTTCCGCGTGGCCCTTAACGACATGAGCTCCATGGAGATGGTTCGGCTTGCGGAAAAGGCCGACGGATGGATGCGGGCAAACCTTCCGCCCGTGATGCACGCGGAGGTTACCGGCCTTTCGATAATGTTCGCGAACCTCACGGCGCGCAACGTAAAAAGCATGCTGGGCGGAACGATGCTGGCGCTCGTGCTGATATCCGCCATGATCATGTGGGCTTTGAAAAGCTTTAAAATCGGCATCGTGAGCCTCCTGCCAAACCTCGTGCCGGCCGCGATGTCGTTCGGCCTGTGGGGATTCGCGGTAGGCAAGGTGGGGCTCGGCATAGCGGTTGTGGCGGCGATGTCTCTCGGCATAGTGGTTGACGACACGGTGCATTTTCTCAGCAAATATCAACGCGCTCGGCGCGAGGAAAAAATGAACCCTCGGCAGGCGGTTCTATATTCGTTTCATACCGTCGGCACGGCGATAATGGCTACATCCGCGGTGCTGGTGGTCGGGTTTATGATTTTAACTTTTTCAGGTTTCAAGGTGAACGGGGATATGGGGCTGTTGACAGCCGTAACCATCACCTTCGCGCTGGCGGCGGACCTTCTGTTTCTGCCGCCTTTACTCATAAAAATGGAAGGAGACTGAATGAAACATACAGCGCTGTTTATGCTAATGGCTATACTCGTATCCGCTCCGGCGGGGTTTTGCCAAACACCGGAAGAGAAAGGGCTCGCCATCGCCGTAGAAGCGGACAAAAGGGATACCGGATGGGGCGATTCGGTCTCGGAGATGACAATGATTCTCCGCAACCGGCACGGCGACGAAAGCAGAAGAATTATAACCTCCAAAACGCTGGAGGTGCCGGGCGACGGCGATAAGATTCTATCGGTATTTCACAACCCCAAAGACGTAAAGGGGACGGCGTTTCTCACCTTCTCCCACAAGGTCGGCGACGACGACCAGTGGCTCTATCTGCCCGCGCTCAAGCGGGTAAAGCGGATTTCATCTTCCAACAAGTCCGGCTCGTTCATGGGCTCCGAGTTCGCTTACGAGGATATCGCCAGCCGAGAGGTGGAGAAATACCGTTACAAATGGCTGAAGGACGAGCCGTGCCCCGGCGAAGAGTTCAAAGGGGTTGCCTGCTTTGTGAGCGAGAGCTACCCTGTCGATAAAAAATCAGGCTACACGAAAATGGTGGCGTGGATAGACCAGAAGGAGTACCGCTCCGTGAAGGTCGACTTTTACGACCGCAAGAGATCGCTTCTGAAAACGCTCTTCAACAAGGGATACAAACAGTATCTGGGAAAATACTGGCGGGCGGACGCCATGGAGATGGTTAACCACCAGTCAGGCAAAAGCACCACGCTGGTTTGGAAGAACTACCGTTTCGGCGCAGGCCTGAAGGACAGCGATTTCAACAAGAACGCGCTGAAACGCGCTCGGTAGAAAATAGCGTATTCGCTGGAGTAACCGTATGTGTAACAAAGCTCGGCTGGCTGTTGCGGTTATAGCCGTACTGTTTAGCGGTTTGGTATCGGCGCCGCTTGAAGCCAGCGAACTTCAGACGTCCGGTTACATCGCGGGCGAGGCGAGGCTCTT
>JAJRYM010000107.1 GCA_024275775.1 Nitrospirota bacterium | reverse complement strand
GGAATAAAAACCGACACGCTCCTTCTGGGGAGGGAGGTCTCGAAAGCCGATTTCAACGCCTTCGTTCAGTTGTGGCCGAAAGCGGATCTCCAGCAGGTTTCGCACATGGAACGGCCATGCCTGAAACCGCAGGAGTTGGATATATATATAAAAGCCCTTAAAGGGCACATACTGCGGAACGGGTTTCTTTTCGTCAACCTCGGGCGCGTCCCGAAAGAAGACCTTGTGCCCCGCCTTGCCGATTTCGTTATGCAGATAGGGAAGACCGATTTCGCGGTTGTTTGGGGCATGGTGGGGGAGGATTCAACATTTTCGGCCCGCTCGCAAAACCCGGATATTCACGCGGGGGGAGCCATGCGTACGGCGTTCGCGGGACTGGGGGCGGCCGGCGGACACCAATCGATGGCGCGGGCGACCGTTTCCACCAAGAGACTTAAAAAAGCGTTCAAGGTGAGCTCCCAAAAAGCGCTTTCGGAGACACTCCGAAAACGGCTGGCGGGAATAATCGTGAAACAGAAAAAAGGGGCGAATAATAAAAACGGGTAGCAAGTGCGGCAGGTAGAAAAAAGCCGGTTGCCCAGAACCCGCATAGCCACAATCTTCATATGGCTTAATTCCATAATCGCTTTCTGTCTAATTTTGGTGACGCTCCATGGTTTTGCGGTCGACCGCGCGAATGAATCAATAGTTTTGCATGTCGTCTCAGGGCTAGCCGTCTGCATACTTGGATTGGGCGGAGTAGTCGCGGCCATGTTTTATCTTGTAACGACCGGAGCGGCCGTCAAAGAGGCCGTTGTGGAAAATAAACTTCCGAAAGAGCTTTATTACAGAACCGCGGCTCTTAAAAAAAATCTATTTCCATGGTGCATGGCGGTTATCGTTCTTCTGATTTGCACCACCATTATCGGAGGAGCTGTGCATACAGACAAACTGGACGCGAAGTTTCATTTGTGGCTGGCTATATTAACGGCGCTTGTTTACCTGAAAACGATCGCAAGGATGAAGGCCGATTTTCTTAACAACCGAATGATTATGGCGGACGTTCTTTCGGCTATCGAGGATAGCGGGGAAGAATAATATCCTCTGATCCGTCAGCCGGAGGCCGCCGCGAGTGCTTCGGGTATAACGGTGTCTGTTTCCACCATGTCCACAGACAGAATCTTCGATATTCCCGGCTCCTGCATTGTGATGCCGTAAAGCCTGTCCGCGAACGCCATGGTTTTCTGGTTGTGCGTAATTACAAGGAACTGGGTTGTTGCGCTGAATTCAATAAGCATATCCTTGAATCGCTGGATATTAGCTTCATCCAGAGGCGCGTCCACTTCGTCAAGCAGGCAGAAAGGCGACGGCTTTACCATGAACACGGCAAAGAGAACGGAAACCGCAGTTAAAGCCTTTTCTCCGGCGCTTAACAGGGTAAGGTTCTGCTGTTTCTTTCCGCGCGGTCGGGCTATTATTTCCACCCCCGTTTCCAGAATGTTAGATTCGTCCGTAAGGACAATGCTCGCCTCGCCGCCGTCAAAAAGCCTCTGGAAAATTTTGGAGAAATTGTCGCTAATTTGGGTAAACGCTTCCACGAAAAGTCGCTTGGTGGTGCGGTTAAGCCTGTCGATAACTCCTTTTATATCCCCTATCGATTTTAAAAGATCGTCCCTCTGCTCGGTAAGAAAATTCAGTCGCTCCGTAACGCGGTTGTAATCGTCAATGGCGGCCATATTTACGTCGCCGAATTTCGCCATCTGGGTTTTAAGGTATTCCATGCGCTCGCGGCTCTCTTCCATGTTGAATTCGCTCGCATCGAAATTCTCCAAAGCCTCCCTCGCAAGGTTCCGTTCGCCAATTTTCCCAAGAAGATTATCGATTCTTACCGATGTTTCAGACTGCTTTATCTTCGCGGCGTTCAGTGCTTCCTTTTTCTGTTCAAGAAGGTTCCCTGCTGTTTTAATCTCCGCTTCTCTGCTGTCTATATCTTCGCGGGAGGTTTGCAATGCGTTTGTAATGGCGGTTATTTTTCCCGAAAGCTCTTCTTTTTCTTCAAGGCCGGTGTGAATTTCTTCTTCCAGCCGGACAATCTCTTTTTCCATATATATTTTCCGCTCGTCTGCGGCGGCTATTTCCGCAAGAAGTTTTTCCTTCCGCTCGGCAATCTCGGCTATGACATGCGCCAGCCTTTCCTTTTCGGCGTTCGCCATTTTAAGCTCCCCGGTAAGGGAAGCAAGGGCTATCTCAATATCGGTTAGTGAACCGCGTGTCTCCGCCGTTTTATCAGACACTTCATGTCTCTCGCGCACAAGCTCCGCCAGCACGCTTTCCATCTCCGCCTTGTTCCCCGCAAGCTCTTTCGTTGCCTCTTCATTGGCGGCAACTGTTCGAGCCAGCGCCATCTTTTCATTTTCGATAGACTCCCTCTCCAGCCGCGCGTCGGCGAGCGCCTGTTCGTTGCGCGCCAGTTCGGATGCTATCGCTTCCGCGTCTTTTCTCTCGTTAAGCAGGTTCAGCTCTTCCGCTTTGAGCAGGCTATGTTTTTCCTGACTGCCGGATTCCGCAACGGCCATTTCCGCCAATATCCCTTCAAGCTCCTTTTCAGAGTTTTCAAGCGCGACCCGATGCTTTTCCAGGTTGCCGGAAATTTCTCCGATTTCCCTGCGCCTTTCCAGAATTCCTCCGCTCTGGCCTCCCGAAGCGCCACCCGATATCACTCCTGTGGAATCGACAACATCGCCCTGAGGAGTGACAAAAGTAAAACCGTTTGTGCCGGAAAGGGTTGTCGCGGCGGCAAGGTCTTTTACAAAAATCACGTTATGTAACAGCCTGTTCAGAAGACCTCGCATTTCATTGTCGGCTGATACAAGGTCGCAGGCATGGCCGATAACGCCCGACTTGCCTGCGATTTCCAGAGAATCATCGGATTCTTCCGGACCGGAAGAGTTTACCGCTATGAATGTAGCCCTGCCGAGTTTGTCGTGATGCAGAAGGTTTATCGCGTCAACGGCGTCTTCAGGCTTATCGACCAGAAGCGCCTGCAGTCTGCTTCCCAAAACCGTTTCTATGCCGGTTTCGAACCTCGCGTCTACTTTGATTTTTTCCAAAAGCGTTCCGTGAAGCTTTACGGCAGTTTCGTGTTTTTCCTCTTTCAGCCGGAGCAGGGAACGGATGCCGTCCTGATAGCCTTCATACGATTTTTCAAACTCCTCAAGCGATTCAAGGCGGGCTTTGTCGCCTGTGAGCATGGTCTTGATGCCGCTAATCCGGTCTTCCAGCTTCTTTTTATCGTCCGCAAGCTTTTCAAGGCGAGCATCAAGCTCCCTGATTTCAGCCGTAAGCTCCGCCATTAGCCGGCGGGATTTAAGAATATAATCCTGTTTGCTATCTCTGTTTTTCTTGAGGTCGGATATCAGCTTATGCGGCTCTTCCATTTCCGACTCGATTTGCCGCCTTCTGTTTTCCAGCATCTCGATTTTAGCGCCGATGGTCGCGGATGCTCCGTTTTTTTCGGCAATCAGCGCGGAACTTTCCTCGACTTCCTTTTCTTTCCGGCGTATCAGATTATCGAGATTCCTAATTCTCTGTTCGTTTTCAGCAAAAATCGTTTTAAGTTTTTGAAGCTCCTCGGCCGTTTCCCTGTGCTCTTCTTCTCTTGCCAGCACAAGGTTTTTCTGCTGTTCGATATTTTCAATATTTACTTCTTCCCTTTTGCCCAGCTCGCGGAATTCGCCGTCCAGTTTTTTGGAAAGTTCCGATATTTCCTCTATCTGGCTCTTGAAGAGTCCTATCCTGCCTTCGTTCGCGTCCACCATCATCCGTATCCGGTATTCCTCTTCCCGCAGACTCTCCAGGTCGCGGGAGCCGGCATCTATTGACGAGCGGGTCATGAAAAGCCTGTTTCGTTTAGCGGCGATTTCCGCTTCCATGGAAGCCCTGTCGGTTTCCAGACTGCTGATATCCTCATCAAGGGATGCCGAAGTTTTCTTCAGATTCAGCCATTCATCGGAAGTTGTCGCAAGGAAAAGCTCGTCCATCTCGTCCTTGAACTTACGGTAACGTTCCGCCTTGTTGGCCTGCCGTTTCAGAGAGTTCCTCTGCCTTTCAAGCTCGCCGGTTATGTCGCTCAAACGCTCCAGATTGGCCATGGAGCCGTCCAGCTTGTTCAGCGCCTGATGCCGCCGGTTCTTGTATTTCATGATGCCGGCCGCCTCTTCTATGATGAAACGGCGGTCTTCCGGCTTGCTGTTTACAATTCTCTGAACCTGGTCCTGCTCGATTATCGAAAAAGCTCTGGTTGAAATGCCGGTATCGAGGAAAAGATCCACAACATCTTTCAGACGGCATGGCGTTTTGTTTATCAGGTATTCGCTTTCGCCGCTACGGTAAAGACGGCGGGTTACCGTTACCTCGTCATACTCGGACAGCTCGGGACGGCTGAGCTTGCCGGCGATTCCCGATAGCGTGATTGAAACCTCGGCCATTCCCGCCTGCTTCCTGGAAGAGGAGCCGGAGAAGATGAAATCCTCCATGCGGGCGCCGCGCAGAAACTTCGGTCTCTGCTCACCAAGAACCCACCGAATGGCATCGGAAATGTTGCTTTTGCCACAACCGTTCGGCCCGACAATCACGGTAACTCCGTCGCCGAAGGTTATGCGAGTATTATCCACGAACGATTTGAAACCGTTCATCTCAAGAGACTTGAATTCCATTTATTTCCCCATGGGCATATTTTTGAAAATTATAGGAATGTTTTCCCAGCAAGTAAAGCGGAAAATCTATATATTGTGGCTTCAGATGTCATGCCATCCAATATATAGTGGTAATATATTGAAATAAAAGGGAATATGTCTATGCCAAGTGATTATAACCGGTCTTGGAAACGTCCATTTCTTTCCCGTCTCTATCCAAAACCACAAAGCCTTTTGGGGTTATCTTCCCGATTCGGGTTACTCTGCATGGAAGCTCCGACAGCTTGCGAAGTTTGCGTTGGGGCACGGTGAAAAGAAGTTCGTAATCTTCTCCGAAACCTATCATTGACGGGTCGGGCTTCAGCGCCCTGAGTTTCGGCGGAAAAGGGAGGCGGTTCCACTCCAGAATCGCGCCTACACCCGACTGGCCGGTTATGTGGCGAAGGTCATGGAAAATCCCGTCGCTTACATCAATGCAGGAGCCGGCAATTTTATGCTGTGAAAGCAGTTGCCCCGCCTCAAGGCGCGGGGTAGGGTTGGCCCATCTCTTCAAAAGGAAATCGTCCGGTTTTCCGCCGGCCATAAACTGCCTGTAAGCCAGCGTTGCTGGGCCTATTGTGCCGGTAACGAAAATCAGGTCTCCAACCTTAGCCCCCTTTCTTGAAAGAGCCAGCCGTGGCTTTATCCAGCCGGTCATTGTTACATGAATTGAAAATTCGCTTGATGAGGTTATGTTTCCGCCCGCTAGCCGAACTCCGTATTTCAGGCAGTCGGCTTTTATTCCATCGAGCATTCCTTTTATGGTTTCATCTTTCAATCCGGGCGGCAGTGCGAGAGTAAGCCACGCATAGAAAGGGGCTTCGGCCCCCATTGAAGCGAGATCGGAAAGGTTTACCCGCATGGCCTTCCTGCCGATTTCCTTGGGGGTGAAATATTTTGAGCTGAAGTGGTTGCCGTCCACAAGTGAATCGGCCGTTGTAACCTGCAACATCCCTTTGGGGGGTTTGATTACCGAACAGTCGTCCCCAATCGGAAAAAGAATATCCTCACACTTTTCGCCGAACTTCTTTCTGATTAGATTTATTATAGAAAACTCATTCATTTTCAATTATAAAGTTTCATTAAACAAGAATCTACATTAAAGCCAGTAGGATGGGTATTCTCTGGCCGACGAAAGATTGTTAACCACCAGCGCGACGAGGAGCAGAATGGAGGCGCCCAGCCCTACCGGTACTATCGCGTATATGTAGCCCAGATTGTGGATAACCGGCGAACCGATAACCGCTATCAGCGCGGTGGCGCCGCCCGGGGGGTGAACTGTATCGGTGAGCATCATTACTGCTATCGCTATGGAAACTGCCAGAGCGCCGGCCAGCCAGGGGATGCCGCCGAAGGTTTTGAAACAGAAAACACCGATAATAGCCGAAAGGATGTGGCCGCCCAGGCAGTTGCGCGGCTGGGCAAGGGGAGACCTCACCGCGGCGTAAAGGAGTACCGCCGACGCGCCGAACGAACCGATTACCAAGGTCGCATCCATCCCTTCCAGCCAAAAGGACGTAAGCCACCCGCAAACCCCTATTCCGATTACGGCGCCGAGCCACGCCCAGAAAATATCCACGAACCCGTTAAACGGATGGTGCGGTTTGTGGCCTCCGCGCCACTTGGCAAAGTATTTTCGCCACAAACTATCCTTGCTGTTTTTATCCATAAATATTCTCCGATTTTGTGCTGGATTATAGCACCACTGCCGCCGAAGATTTTTCACTGCGGGGGGCGGGGCCGAATGGAACCGCCTGTTTAATGATATTATTCCATTGTGCAACCGTTTTTGGCAGTCCCGACAGCAGTAACAGTGAAGGATTTTTTTTATGGAGCTGATTGATTTCAAATACCGGGTTTTTCTTTCTGCGGCGCGGTACCTGAGTTTTTCAAAAGCCGCCAAGAAGTTGTCGCTCACCCAACCGGCGGTTAGTTTCCAGATACGGCATCTTGAGGAGGAACTCGGCGAGCGGCTTTTCCTGCGATATCCGAACAGGGTTGAACTCACCTCGATAGGCCGTCTGCTTCTAAAGGAAGTGGAGGCAGTCGCCGTACGCTCCGGCAAATCGCAGGAAAAGATTATGCGCAAACTCGGCAAGCTGATGGGGACAGTGGCGGTTGGCGCGTCTTCGACTGTGGGCAACCATTTTCTTCCGCCGGTGCTTGCCGATTTCAAAAATCTTTATGACGAAGCGGGGTTGAAAGTGCTTGTAGGCAACACTAACGAAGTGCTGGGCTACCTGCAGGACGGCATCATAGATTTCGCTATTGTGGAAGGCCCGGTAAAAAGCAGGCAGTGGGATATAGAGGAGGCCTTCGTTGATGAGCTCGTCGTAATCGTGCCGACTGATTTTCCGTGCATGGGTAAGGGCACCATCACCAAAAAACAGCTTTCCGCCCAGCCGTTCATATCGCGCGAGCCCGGTTCCGGAACAAGGGCGGTTGTGGATTCGCTTAAATTCGGCAAGCGGGCTCTGATATCCCCGTCCAATATCGTGCTGGAGTTGGGAAGCAATATCGCCATAAAGCGCGTGGTGGAATCCGGCCTTGGTGTTTCCATCGTCTCATTCATGACAGTGGAGCGGGAGATTCAGTATCGGACCCTTTCGGTAATCAGAATCGCCGGTTTCCCCATTCACAGGCAGATAGTTTTTGTATTCCCCAACGGAAAGGATAGAAATATGCTCGTCGAAGAGATGGTAAGGCTTTGCAGGAAAAGAGCCGAAGAAATAGAGGCGCATACGCAAGCCGATACATGCGCGAAACCTCAAACGGACATAAGCGCCGGTGTCTGAAATAAAACAGGTTTATTGAAATTGGATTTTATCAACACGCTGGAGCATCTTTCCGCCGGGTACATCATCATCCAGCTTTTAACCGGACTGGCGCTCGGTTTTCTGATGGGCATGACAGGCATCGGAGCCGGTATCCTTACCATCCCGGCGCTTCTGTTTCTGGCAAAAACGGATCCCGCCACGGCTGTTGGCACCAGCCTTCTCTTTTCGCTGGTATCGAAAGGCTACGGCGTGTTGGAACATTGGCGGATGGGCATGGTGGCCGGGCAGGCGACGAGAAGCTTCCTGATAGGCGCTCTGCCGTTTCTTCTGCTGGCTTCTTTTGCCGTTAACCTTTTTGAAAAATCCATACCGGAAGAGACGTTTAATCTGGCGATGGAGATACTGATTGCCGTCCTTCTGCTGGCGGCCTGCGTTTATATGCTGTGGGATTCGTTCAGGAAAAACCAGAAAATCATCTCTCGGTGCGACGAACTTTTTACGCGGAACGAGCAGATTAAAGCCGGCCTGCTCGGTTCGGGCATCGGCATGATAGTGGGCGCCACTTCCATCGGTGGAGGGATTTTCGTTATACCTCTTCTGAACGGCGTTTTTCGGCTTTCTCCTCAATGCGTTGTAGGTTCAAGCATCATGATATCCGCCGGGCTATCTCTCATCGGTTCCGGCGTTTATCTTTTCTACGGGAATATAGACCTCGTTGTGGCTCTGCTTCTGATAATAGGTTCTCTGCCGGGCATAAAAATAGGATGCAGGGCCGCGAACAGGCTTCCTCAGGTTTATCTGAAACGGATAATCGCCGGCGTGGCGGTTTTCAGTTTCGTCGCCATGGTGCTGGGAATCGGGCGTTAAAAGAAACTTCCGCAATTATTTCGGCTCAAACGTATAATAGAGATAACACAAAGGAAACCGGAGGAAAATAAATGGACGCAGTGAAAACCGTTGATTGCCGGGGCATGATTTGCCCTGAACCGATACTTCATATGAAGATGGTGATGTCCGAAATCGGGTCGGGCGACGTCGTGGAAATGCTCGCTACCGACAAGGGCTCGGTGAGCGATATGGCTTCATGGTCGCACAGAACCGGCCACCAGCTTCTGGAACAGAAGGAAGAAAACGGCGTTTTCCATTACTGGGTGCAAAAGAAATAAGAGGATATTGAAATGACCGAAGAACAACCTAAAAGAATGTGCATAATCGCCACGAAGGGAACGCTCGATATGGCTTACCCGCCACTTATTCTAGCCACTACTGCGGTGGCTATGGATATGGAAGCGGCCGTGTTTTTTACTTTCTACGGGCTGGAGATTCTTAAAAAAGACCGCCACCTTCAGGTGTCGCCAATTGGGAATCCGGCCGCGCCTCCGCCCGTTCCGGCCATACCGGTGGGAGTGCCGAATATAGTAGGCATGTTGCCGGGGATGACTAACGTCGCGACCGCCATGATGGAAAGCTGGCTAAAAAAAGCCAACGTCGCCTCAATCGACACGCTCTTGGAAAAAGCCCAAAAATTCGGCGTAAGGCTTATCGGATGCCAGATGACCATGGACGTGATGGGAATTAAAAGGGAAGAGCT
>JAJRYM010000106.1 GCA_024275775.1 Nitrospirota bacterium | reverse complement strand
GGCCATAAAAAAGCGCACCCTTTCGGGGCGCTGTTTTTTATGGCGGAGAGGGAGGGATTCGAACCCTCGATAGGGGTTACCTATACGCGCTTAGCAGGCGCGCGCCTTCGGCCACTCGGCCACCTCTCCGCATTGGGACTTTTCAGATTGTGGATTTTAACACAGCCCGCCGGCGGTATCCTCTAAATGTTGGACAGGTCGATTTTTCGGCTTTCGAGGGAAACGCAGTATCCGCCAACTTCCACGCCGGAAATTTTCCTTCCGCGCATAGATACTTTGGTTTTCAGCAGAGACGTGCCGTTGGGAGCGGTTCCCTGATAGATATCAATCTCTCCGCCGTCACCTCTCCCGCGCGCGATGTAGGCGGCAAGCGGCCCTGCGCCGCTTCCTGTGGCGGGGTCTTCTGTTATGCCGAGCGCGGGCGCGAACATCCTGCACCGCACCCGGCCTCGAAAAACGGCATACGGCAGTACTGCTTCCGCTTTAGCAAATTCTATCGCTTCCATGTAAACCGGCGCCGTGATTTTAGCCCGTTTCAACGCTGAATAAGACGTAAGCGGGATGATTATATGCGGCAGGCCGGTAGATACCACCGCAGGCTCTCCTCCGATATCTTTCATGCGCAAACCAAGTATTTCGGCCGCCGTTTCCGGCAGAACTTTTCGGCCGAATTCCGGTGTGCCCTGTTTCATGAATATCGCTCCGTCTTTTTCAAGTCGAAGACGCACTAGTCGCTGTCCGATTTCCTGCGTAAAATTCCGCTTCCGTTTAACCTTGCCGATTCTTGATAGCGCGAACAGACTGCCGATGGACGGATGCCCCGCGAACGGCAGTTCCTTTTCCGGGGTGAAGAAGCGCACGCGGTAATCACCGTTTCCGGCCGACTCCAGCACGAACGACGTTTCGGAAAAGCCGAGCCGGGCGGCTATTTTAAGCATCGTATCCGGCGACAGTCCCGCACCGTCGGGGAAGACGGCCAGCCCGTTGCCGTTCTTGCCGTTGCGGGTGAAAACCCTTACTACCTCGTACGATAAAATAGCCACGGCCTCATTATATCCCGGCCTATAGCAGGTCAGGCGGGTGAATTAACGTAAATTCTTCCCTGTTTGCCCAGAACGTGGCAGGAAGAAGCCGCGCAGCCTCCGCTTGTTTGGCTTCCCCATTTGTCTTGTGAATCGGTGCCGTCGCTAACCGTAACGGTAAATCCCGAAGAGGGCGACCCGGCGTAGGTAAAGAAATTGCCTGTAGCGTTGCTTGTAAGGACGATATCGCCGCCAACATCGTGGACGGTAACGGTTACGCCCGATAAGCCGGTCGAACCTGTGCCGGTGCTGTAGACCGTTCCTGCGTATGTGAAGCCGTGGCAGTCTTGGCAGTTCGTGCCGGCGTTGTGGGTGGCGTTGCCTTCATCGTCTTCGCCGAAAAGCTCGCCGCCGCAACCGGCAAGTATGAAAAGCATTAGAACAAGCAGGGATAGTTTTTTCATGCGCACCTCACAAAGCTGTTTTTTATTTTATTGTTTCACCGGGTAAGAAACGCCGGGAAAGAAAATTATATGTAAAAAAAAGCGTGTGTCAACCGTCCCTGCACTGTGATAACCACAGGCAAAGAGGGGAGCTGTAAAACCCTTCCCCCCTGCCTAACGCAGGGGACATTTCCTTGTGGCTATCCAGCTCCCGTCTTCGCCCTGAGGGCTTCCGGCTTTGTTCCGCTGAAACTACGCCGGGACAAGCCAAGGGGAGGATTCAAGAATGCTACGAACTCCCTTCCCTGAAAAATTATTATGCGATAGCGTCAATTATTGCGTTCAAGGTCGCGCTTGGCCTCATCGCTTTTGCCGCCTTTTCCGTGTCCGGGAGAAAATAGCCGCCTATATCGACAGGTTTTCCCTGAGCCGCGTTAAGCTCTGCGACAATTTTCGCTTCATTTTCTCCAAGCTCTTGCGCCACTTTGGCAAACCGCGCCTGCAGGTCCGCATCTTCGGTCTGCTCGGCCAGAGCCTCCGCCCAGTATAAGGCGAGATAAAAATGGCTTCCGCGATTATCCAGCTCACCAACCTTGCGGGAAGGCGATTTGTTGCTATCCAGAAACTTGCTGTTTGCCAGCCCAAGCGTTTTGGCTAAAATTCCGGCTTTCGCATTGCCGGTTGTGTTGGCCAGATGATCCAGCGACTCACCAAGAGCCAAAAATTCACCGAGCGAATCCCATCTCAGATGCCCTTCTTCGAGAAACTGCTGAACATGCTTCGGAGCCGAACCGCCCGCGCCTGTCTCAAAAAGTCCGCCGCCTTGCATTAAAGGTACGATTGAGAGCATTTTCGCGCTGGTGCCCAACTCGATAATCGGGAAAAGGTCGGTGTTATAATCGCGCAGGATATTGCCGGTAACCGAGATAGTATCCTTACCCTCTCTTATTCTTTCAAATGAGAACCTTGCCGCCTCCGCGACAGGCATGATGTGGATTTCCAGTCCGCTCGTATCGTGATCCTTCAAGTAGAGGTTTACTTTTGCGATTATTTGCGCGTCGTGCGCTCTGTTTTTATCCAGCCAGAAAACCGCCGGCGCTCCCGTAGCTTTCGCTCTCTTTACCGCCAGTTTCACCCAATCCTGAATAGGGGCGTCTTTCGCCTGGCATGATCTCCATATATCGCCTTCTTCCACGCTACTTTCGTGAATGATCTGTCCCGAAGCGTCAACCATCCGAATGGTTCCGTTGTCCGGCGCTTCGAAAGTGGTGCCGTGCGAGCCGTACTCTTCCGCTTTTTGCGCCATAAGCCCCACGTTCGGCACGGTTCCCATCGTTGCCGGGTCGAAGGCGCCGTGCTGTTTGCAATCTTCGATGGTCGCCTGATATAGAGGGGCGTAACTATGGTCGGGAATAACATACTTCGTATCGTGCTGTTTGCCGTCCGGGCCCCACATTTGCCCCGATGTGCGAATAGCGGCCGGCATGGACGCATCGATAATCACATCGCTCGGCACATGCAGATTCGTGATGCCTTTATCCGAATCGACCATCGCTATTGCGGGGCGGTTTTTATAAACCGCTTCGATATCCGCTTTTATCTCGGCCTGTTGAGCTTCCGGCAGGCTCCCGATTTTCGCATAAAGGTCGCCCAGGCCGTTATTGGGATTAACGCCGAGTTCCGCGATGACGGCCGCGTGCTTTTCAAAAACGTCTTTATAGAAAACTTTAACGGCATGACCGAAAATTATCGGGTCGGAAATTTTCATCATGGTCGCTTTCAAATGTAAAGAGAAGAGCACCCCTTTTTCTTTAGCGTCTTCAATCTGTTCCTCAAGGAATTTCGTTAAACCGTTTTTGCTCATGAATGTCGCGTCCACGACTTCACCGGCCAACAGCGGCACCTTTTCCTTTAGCACCGTCACGTTTCCATCCCCGTCGACAAACTCGATTCTCGCGTCTGTCGCTTCGGCAATAACCGTGGACTGCTCGTTAGAGCAGAAATCTCCGCAACTCATGCTTGCGACGTGCGATTTCGAGTCGGCGCTCCATGCGCCCATGCTGTGCGGGTTCTTCTGCGCGTACTTTTTTACCGCAACCGCCGCTCTGCGATCGGAGTTTCCTTCTCTTAAAACAGGGTTCACGGCGCTTCCCAAAACCTTTGAGTATCTTGCCTTAATATCCTTTTCCGCGTCGTTTTGCGGATTTTCAGGATAGTCTGGAATGTTAAAGCCTTTTTCCTGTAATTCCTTAATTGCGGCTTGTAGCTGTGGGAGTGAAGCGCTGATATTCGGCAGTTTGATGATGTTGGCTTCCGGCTTCTTTACCAGTTCGCCCAGTTCGCCCAGATCATCGGATACTTTTTGGCTCTCAGTCAGATTGTCGGGGAGGTTGGCGAGAATTCTTCCCGCAAGGGATATGTTTCTTGTTTCCACGGCAATGCCGGCCCCCGCCGTGTATGCCTGTATGACAGGAAGCAAGGAATACGTTGCGAGTGCCGGGGCCTCGTCAACCGCTGTGTATATAATCTTTGATGTTTGTGTTGTCATCCTTTTTCCCTCCAATAATTTTCCCTACGCCCAATTAAAGTACAGACAAAAATGAATATGAATAAGTCGACGCTTTTTGTCCTCTCTTTGCACACTACTCCGCCGAAATTCTATCAATATTGGTATTGTTCTTCAATCACTCAAAAGAAAGATTTTAACGGGAGCAGAGCGATTCAAAAAACCGCCTGCCGTCTGTATTTCCCAAAAGGGTCTCGGCGCACCGCTCGGGATGAGGCATAAGGCCGAAAACGTTCCCTTCCGCGTTGCATATTCCGGCGATATTGCCCATCGAGCCGTTCGGGTTGGATGCCGGCGTAACATCGCCGTTTTCGTCGCAATAGCGAAGAACGATACGGCCGTTAGCTTCCAGCTCCGCCATAGTTTTTGCGTCGCAGATGTAGTTGCCGTCGTGATGCGCTATCGGAATTTCAAGAATCTCCCCCTTCTCGATGCCGTCTGTGGCGGGGATATTGTTCCTTTCCACGCGCACGTAAACATTCCGGCAGATGAATTTCCGCGAAGCATTCCCGATAAGCGCCCCCGGCAGGAGCCCGCTTTCAAGCAGAATCTGAAACCCGTTGCAGATGCCGATTACGATGCCGCCGGAGCGGGCGAATTCGATAACCGTCTCAATTATCGGCGAGAAACGGGCGATGGCGCCGCATCGAAGATAATCGCCGTATGAAAATCCGCCCGGAAGCACCACCGCGTCAACGCCGTCGAGCGAACTGTCCTTATGCCATATTTCCCGCACAGGCGCGCCGATTACGTTTTTTATAACGTGCACGGTATCCCGCTCGCAGTTGGAGCCGGGGAAAATGACGACTCCGAACAGCGGCTTTGTTGCTACGGTCATTCCCCTGCCGGTTCGGCGAGTTTAACGCTGAAATTTTCCGTTACCGGATTGCTCAGCAGTTTACGGCACATTTCGTCCACCTGTTTGCCGGCTTCTTCCGGCGAGAGTCCGTTCAGCTCTACTTCAATCGATTTGCCGACCCGAACGGAACTTACCGAATCGAAACCGAGCGATTTCAGGGCATGCTCCACCGCCTTCCCCTGCGGATCGAGGATGCCTTCCCTAAGCGTTACCGTTACCTGAGCTTTCATATTTCTGTAACCCTATCCAGCACTTCGCGGTAAGATTCTTCCACACGCCCCAAGTCGAACCGGAACCGGTCTTTATCCAGTTTTTCTCCGGTTTTGACGTCCCATAGCCGGCACGAATCGGGCGATATTTCATCGGCCAGCACTATTTCATCGTTTATTCTGCCGAACTCCAGCTTGAAATCGACCAGCTCAATGCCGGCTTTTCTGAAGAAAGCGGTCAGCAGAACGTTTATCTTCCGCGCTTCGGCCATGATGATGTCGATTTCCTCGCGCGTGCCGAACCCGAACGCGGTAACGTAAT
Source organism: Nitrospirota bacterium (assembly GCA_024275775.1). Lineage (GTDB taxonomy): Bacteria > Nitrospinota_A > UBA7883 > JACRGQ01 > JACRGQ01 > JAJRYM01. The sequence goes on along the minus strand of JAJRYM010000106.1, from coordinate 848 downwards.
CGGCGTTTATCATAGGGTCGTCCAGCGCGTCGTCTTTGTAATAAAATTCCAGTATCGGGTGGGATATTTCCGTCCCTTCCTTGATGCCCATTTTGCGGGCAAGCGAGCCTGCCACCCTGTTGCGCGCCACCACCTCGACAGGCAGTATCGTCACTTTTCTGACGAGCTGTTCCCTATCGGAAAGCTTTTTCACGAGGTGCGTTTTAACGCCGTTTTCTTCGAGATGCCGGAATATTTTTGTGGAAAAGGCGTTGTTGATAATCCCCTTCGCTTCAATCGTGCCGGTCTTTTTCGCGTTGAAGGCGGTCGCGTCGTCCTTGAAATACTGGATTACAAGGCCGGGGTCGCTTGTGGCGTAAAGGATTTTCGCTTTGCCTTCGTAGAGAACTTCCCCTTTAACGGGCGTATCTTCGCTCATTCAGTCTCCCTCTGTATCGGTAAAAACGCGCTGGAAAATATCATCGGCCTTGCGCAGATAATAGTCCAGCTCGAAAAGCTCTTCAATCTTTTCCGCCGGCAGACGGCCGCTTATTTCCGGGTCGGCCAGCACAAGCTCCCGGAACGGTTTTTCCCGCTCCCACGATTGCATGGCCACTTTCTGCACCATTGCGTAAGCCTTCTCGCGGGTCAGCCCTCCGCCGGTAAGCGCCAGAAGGAGCCTCTGCGAGTAAAAAAGTCCGAACGAACCGTCTATATTTTTCTTCATCCGCTCCCTGTAGAGCGCCAGCCCGTCGACGATTTTCGTTAATCTGTTGAGCATGTAATGAACGAGGGTGGTGGAATCGGGGATGATAATCCGCTCCACCGAAGAGTGGCTTATATCCCGTTCATGCCACAGCGGCACGTTT
>JAJRYM010000105.1 GCA_024275775.1 Nitrospirota bacterium | reverse complement strand
TTGCGCAGGAAGTAGAGTTTCGCACGGCGCACTTTGTGCCTGCGGATTACATCCACTTTTTCAACACGCGGTGAATTAAGCGGGAATATCCGCTCTATCGCGGTGCCGAATGACGGCTTGCGCACGGTGAAGGTTTCTCGCGTACCGGAACCGCGCTTGCGGATAACGATACCTTCCACCACCTGGATTCGTTCCTTCTCGCCTTCGACGATTCTCATGTGAACTCTCACCTGGTCGCCGATGCCGAACTGGGGCGGATCCTTTTTCAGGTATTCCTTTTCAACGTCGTCAATTATTCTATTCATCTTCTTTACTCCTTCTTCGGCCGAACAGCCGGTCTGTGATAATAGCAAAAGCTCCCCTTACAGGCAAATGATTAAATTCGCCCGCGCCGACAACCGGCTCAAGGCGGCTATCGGCCTGCTTCATAAGCTCAGGAGCGAGGCCGTAGGCGGTGCCGAAAAGAATAATCCATTCGTCCGCCTCGTCCGCAGTAAACAGCCATTCATCGGCCGAAACTGCATTGTCGGATTCTTCGGCGCTGGTAGCCAGCATTTTCACCTTTTTCGCGCGGCGCTTTACGATGGAGATCATCTCCCCAACAGAGGACGCCGGTTGAAGTATCCCAAGCGCTTCCACCCTCCGCTCGAACTCGCCTTTAAGGAGATCGCCCTCCATCCAATGCTCTTTCAGCCGGGTGGCGAGTTTTCTCTGCTCCTCGACCGGCGTAACTATAAAAGCCGATTTCGCCCCGTACGTTCTGGCGACGCGGGCGATATCGTGAATATCGATAGTGGTGATGGAAGCGGTTATAACGCGCCCGTCCTTGCCGAGTACCGGGTAATGCACGAGAGCTATCGAAAAATTTATTCCGCCCCGTTTTGCATCGGCAGACCGTTCAAGAAGGTCGGGGCGCATTTGCACTGTTCTTTCTATTCTCCGCTCCATGCGGAACCGGTCTATTTTTTTGTGATGCCCGGATAGAAGAACATCCGGCACCTTCTCGCCCCGGAACTCTTCGGGGCGTGTGTACTGTGGGTATCCGAGAAGATTTTCCTCAAAACTTTCGCTTTCCAGCGATTCGGGACTCCCCACCGCTCCGGGCAGGAGGCGAAAAACCGATTCCACAACGGCCATAGCCGCCACCTCGCCGCCGTTTAGAATAAAATCTCCGATTGATATTTCTTCATCAATTTGGCTGGTTATTCTTTCGTCCACCCCTTCGTACCGGCCGCAGACGAGAATAAGCCTTTCTTCTTTCGCCAGTCTCACCGCGTCCCTCTGTCGAAACGGTTTTCCGCGCGGCGTAAGCAGAACGGTGCGGGGATTGCCTTCCTTTTTCAGGCTTTCCAGCGCCGACACTATCGGCTGGGCGGCCATCACCATGCCCGCGCCGCCGCCGTACGGGATATCGTCAACATTGCCGTGCTTGTTTTCCGTAAAAGCCCGGATGTCATGAACCCGTATATCTAAAATCTCTTTATCGATGGCTTTCCTGAGAAGCGACTCCCCAAGAAACGAATCGAACAGTGACGGAAAGATGGTAAGTATATCTACCCGCATGATTCCATCAGTCCCTCGATAAGTTTCACGACGATTTTTTTGTCTGCGATATCAACCGAAAGTATTACATCTTCCACTGCCGGCAGAAGAAGCTCGCCGCCTTCTTTAAGCGCGACCTCCCACACATCGTTTGCGCCGGTTCTGATAACGGATGTTATCGCGCCAAGCTCGCGGCCGTCGGTTTCCACTACGGCCAGCCCGATTAAATCTTCCTCAAGATAGACGCCTTCCGGCAGTGCGGGCATTTGGGACCGGTCCATCGTGAGTTCCATGTTGGTAAGCCGGGAAACCGCTTCCGGCGATGAAAAACCGGCCAGACCCAACAGCCAGTATTTGCCACGGTCTATTGCCGATTCGATATCCACGGAAAAACCTTCTTCGGGACTTCCCGGAGGCGCGGCGATTACTTCGGCGAGGTCAGAAGGTTTCAGGTGAACGGAGAGGCGGGGGATAAACTTTATCTCGCCTTTTAATCCGAACGGTTTTGAAAAACGGCCGCATGATATGCGCTTTTCGGCCACGTTACTCCAGAATTTCAAGAACGGAGCGGGTATTCGCCTTTCGCGTGGTAGCGGAACTCATAACCGAGCGTATGGCCCTGGCCGTACGCCCCTGCCGGCCTATAACCTTGCCAAGGTCTTCGGGCGACACTTTAAGCTCGTAGATTGTTGTTTTGTCCCCCCGGATTTCAGTGACAGAAATTTCTTCAGGTTTATTTACGATGCCTTTGACGATCGTTTCAATAAGCGATTTCATATCTGTTTTTCCGCAAGTCCGGCTATAACGCCGGCTTACTTCGTCGCCAGGGAAACGCCCTGCTTAACGAAAATATCTTTTACGGTGGCGGACGGCTGTGCGCCGTTTTTAATCCACTTTTCCGCCAGATCCTTTTTTATACTCGTCTCTTTGGTGCGGGGGTCGTACGTTCCGATAATCTCCAGAAACGCGCCGTCCCGCGGGCTTCGCTTATCGGCGGCGACTATCCTGTAAAAAGGTTTCTTCTTCCTGCCGTACCGGCTCATTCTTATACTGACTGACATTTTTCCTCCAAAAACCTAAAATCCCGCGCCGGGCCTGCCCATGGAAGCCATTCTTTCCATGAAACCCGGCTTTCTGAAATTCTTCATTACTTTTTTCATTTTAACAAACTGTTTAAGAAGCCTGTTGACTTCTTTTACCTCTCTGCCGCTTCCGCAGGCTATCCGTATTTTCCGTCTACCGTTGATGATATTATACGACCTTCTCTCTTCAGCGGTCATAGAATTAATTATCGCCTCGATTTTCACCAGCTCGCCGTCGTCGATCTCGGCGCCTTTGGGCGGTTTGAAACCGGGGATGAGGTTCATCATATCTCCCATCGGCCCCATTTTCTTTATCACTTTTATCTGGGCCAGAAAATCATTCATGTCGAACTGCCCCGAGGCCATCTTGCGGGCGAGCATCTCGGCCTCTTTTTCTTCTACGGCCTCTTCGGCTTTTTCAATCAGGCTTAAAACGTCGCCCATGCCAAGGATGCGCTGGGCCATTCTTTCCGGATGGAAAATCTCGAACTGTTCCGGCTTTTCGCCCACGCCGGAGAACTTTATGGGACAGCCTGTCGCCGAACTGATGGAAAGAGCCGCGCCGCCTCTCGCGTCGCCGTCCAGTTTCGTAAGGATTACGCCTGTGATGCCAACCCGTTCATGAAATTCACGAGCCACTTCTGCCGCGTGCTGTCCCGTCATGGCGTCGGCCACGAGGAGAACCTCGGCCGGATTGGAAAGTTTCTTCACGGCTTCCAGTTCGGCCATCATTTCCTCGTCAACCTGAAGCCTGCCTGCCGTATCCACCAGAAGCACATCGGCGTTTTCCATTTTCGCGGCTTTTATCGACCCTTTAACGATTTTCAGCGGATCGTTTATGCCTTCGCCCCGAAAAACCGGGAAACCGAGCTGTTCGCCAAGCACCGCAAGCTGTTCGCGGGCGGCCGGGCGGTAAACATCCGCCGATACCATCATCGGCCGGCGGCCTTCCTTTGAAAGATGCAGAGCGAGTTTGGCGCTACTGGTGGTTTTGCCCGACCCCTGAAGGCCGGCTATCAGTATCACCATCAGCCCTTTATCAGGCTTGCTCAAACCTTTGGTTTCACCGCCAAGAAGGGAAATCAGCTCCTGATGAACAATTTTTACTATCTCCTGACCGGGAGAAAGAGACTTGTGGACATCCCGGCCGGCAGATCTGGTTTTTACGTTTTCAATGAAATCCTTTACGACCGGCAGGGAAACGTCCGCCTCCAGCAACGCCAGGCGCACCTCGCGCAGAGCCTCCGCCATGTTGGCGTCGGTGAGTCGGGAAAGACCCCTGATTTTTTTAAGCGCCTGCGAAAGGCGCGATTCCAGCTGTTCAAACATAAACGGGAATTTATAACAGTATGAGCTGATGGTGTCAATTTTTCCGTCGCCAGCGAAAAAATCCGAAAAAAGGAAATTTTTTTGGCAGAATTAAAAGCCGTGCTAATATAAAAAAATGTCAAATCTGAAACCGCTTCAAAAAGCCTTTAGAAAATTCGCACCGTGGGGACTGGCCGCCCTCCTTCTTGGAATCGGCATCGGCGTTGCGGGCAATCTGCGCCCGGTCGCGCAAGCCTCCACGCCGTATGACAGCTTGCGCACATTCGCGGAGGTTCTTTCGCTCATACAGAACAACTACGTTGAGGAAAAAAGCACCGAAGAACTCACCACAGCGGCCATAAAGGGACTGCTGAAAAAGCTGGATCCTCATTCATCCTTCATGGACGCCAAGGCTTACAAGGCGAGACGGCAGGAAACTGAAGGGCATTTCGGCGGGCTTGGAATTGAAATAACGATTATGGATTCCTTCATAACTATAGTGTCGCCCATCGAGGATACTCCGGCCGAAAAGGCGGGACTGCTTCCGGGAGACCAGGTAATCAAGATATCGGGAAAGAGCACGAAAGATATGACTCTTCATGACGCCGTAGGCCTTATGCGGGGGAAGATAGGAACTCCCATCACAATAACGATATACCGGTTGGCCACGGACGAGACGTTCGACGTAACGATAGTAAGGGCCATGATACAGATACAGTCGGTCAAATACGCGATGATCGACGATGAAGTGGCCTACGTAAGAGTAAGCACCTTTTCGCAAAATACCGCCAGAGACCTGCGCAAGGCTATTGAGGAGCTCCACGGCAATAATTTCAAACAGATGATTCTTGATTTGCGCAACAATCCCGGCGGCCTGCTTAAACAGGCTGTGGACGTGACGGACCTTTTCATCGGCAAAGGGCATACTATCGTTTCCACACGCGGCAGAACCCCCGACCAGAATAGAAAATTCGTATCGAACCGGTGGGGTATCGGCGCCGACTTCCCTATGGTGGTCTTGATAAACGCCGCTTCCGCATCTGCGTCGGAAATCGTGGCCGGCGCGATGAAAGACCTCCACAGGGCAACTATCGTTGGAGTTCGCTCCTTCGGTAAGGGGTCTGTTCAGACAGTCCGGTCGTTAAGCGATGGAAGCGGGCTAAGCCTTACCACCGCCCGGTATTACACTCCGGCGGGAATCATGATTCACGGCACCGGCATAGAGCCGGATATAGAGGTGAAATACGCCATTACAACGGAAGATGGAGAGACGCTCGAAATGCCGAAACCTTTCCGGGAAAAAGACCTCATGGCAGGATTTGAAGGAGCAGGAGGCGCTTCTCCTCTTTCCGAAGAACAGAAAGAACAGAGAAAGAAAATACGCGAAGCCATGCAGAAGAGAGCAAAAGAACGGATGCAGCATCCGAGGAAGATATTCGATCTCAAGGAAGACAACCAGCTGGCAAAAGCGCTCGAGATTGTAAAAACAGTCGGCAAACCTCATATTGTCACAAGCCTTTAGGGGCGGGCTTTTTACCGGCATCATGCCGAAGTTCCCCGGAAATTACGATTCATGCTGATACTCGGCATAGAAACATCATGCGACGAAACGGCCGTAGCCGTGGTAAAAGACGGCCGGGATATTCTCTCCAATATAATCGCCACCCAGTACGAGGTTCACTCGCAATACGGCGGCATCGTTCCGGAACTGGCTTCAAGGCGCCATATGGAAAACCTGCCGGTGGTGGTAGCCGAAGCATTGAAAACGGCCGGCCTGACCGTGGCGGAAATAGATCTTTTCGCGGTTACCAGAGGGCCCGGCCTGCTGGGAGCGCTTCTTGTGGGGCTTTCCGCCGCGAAGGGTATGGCGTGGGCGCTGCGAAAACCGCTCGTTCCGGTTCACCATATTCACGGGCATATACTGGCCGCCGGGTTTACGCAGGAACTCGCGTGGCCTTTTCTCTGCCTGGTCGCATCCGGCGGACACACCTCTCTGTACCGCGTTGAATCTCCCGCGCGCATATCGGAAATATCCTCCACCCGCGACGACGCCGCCGGCGAAGCTTTCGACAAAGTGGCCAAGATGCTTGGCCTTGGCTTTCCGGGCGGGCCCGCGGTGGAGAAGGAAGCCGAAAAAGGCAACCCCGCCAGTTTCGATTTTCCGGTGCCGCAAGTGAGGGGGGACAAGCTGGCGTTCAGCTTCAGCGGACTCAAAACGGCGGTGCGGAACGCCATTAACGATTCCACGGCAAAAGCCGATGTGGCCGCATCCTTTCAGCGCGCGGCCGTCACGGCTATGGTGTCGAAAACGATCGCGGCGGCGGAACAGCTCTACCTTCCTTTCATCGTGCTTGCGGGCGGCGTTGCATGCAACGGCGAACTAAGAAAAAGGATGAAAGAAGCCGCCGACAAAAAAGGGATGCGGGTGGTCTGGCCGGAACCTGTTTTATGCACGGATAACGGAGCGATGATCGCCGCCGCCGGGTATTATCTCTTTCGGGACAACCCCGATAACCCGGCGTTCGCCGAATTTAAAATGCTGGACGCTGAAGCGAATCTGCCGCTTTAAAAATAAAAAGACATTCGGGACGATTTGCCAATATAATGTTTTTCCTCAGAACTTACTGAAGGAGGTTCAAGCGTGGAACAGGATATTATAAAAATAAACGAAAAGGCTAAAGAGAAGTCCGCTTTCGTTGAGCTTCTTTTCAGCGAAATCGAGAAGGTTATCGTCGGGCGGCGCGATCTTCTGGAAAAAATGGTCATGGCTCTTCTCTGCCGGGGGCATGTTCTACTGGAAGGCGTACCGGGGCTCGCCAAAACGCTGGCTGTAAACACTCTGGCAAAATCTATGCAACTCGGTTTTAAAAGAATCCAATTCACTCCCGATCTTTTGCCGGCGGATCTTATCGGCACTCAGATATACGATATAAAAAATGGCAGTTTCTCGGTTAAGAAAGGCCCGGTTTTCACGAACATGGTTCTGGCCGATGAAATCAACCGCGCGCCCGCCAAGGTGCAATCGGCCCTGCTGGAAGCGATGCAGGAAAAGCAGGTAACCATAGGAGGACAGCCGTTCAAGCTTGAGGCGCCTTTCATGGTGCTGGCCACGCAGAACCCGATTGAACAGGAAGGCACCTACCCTCTTCCCGAAGCGCAGGTTGACCGTTTCCTTTTAAAACTGTTCATAGATTACCCTTCCCGCGAAGATGAGCTTGAAATCGTCAAACGGATGTCGGGCGTTTTTCGTCAGCAGATCATGGCCGTAATCACCGCTAAAGAGATAGAGGAAGCCAGAGAGGTTGTAGACCAAATATACGTTGACGAAAAGATTTACGGTTACGTGCTGGATATAGTTTCAGCATCCCGCAAGCCGAACGATTACGGACTGTCCGAGCTCGACGGGCTTATCGAATACGGCGCATCCCCCAGAGCTTCCATCTACCTTGTAACAGCGGCCAAAGCCAACGCTTTTTTGCGCCACAGGGGATACGTAACACCCGACGACGTAAAGGCCATAGGAATGGAAACACTACGCCACAGGATTATGACCACCTACGAGGCCGAAGCCGAAAACGTGACATCCGACGATATAGTAAAGAAGATTCTCGAGACGATTCCGGTTCCCTGAGATGCAGGACGCCGACGACCGCAAAAAGGAAATCTTCAGCCGTATCCGGCGGATAGAAATTCACAGCAGGAAGCTGGTGGAAGCGCTTTTCTCCGGCGAATATCACTCGACCTTCAAAGGTTCGGGCATAGAATTCGCCGAGGTGCGGCCTTATCAGGAAGGCGACGACGTACGTTCGATAGACTGGAATGTTACCGCGCGCACAGGCCATCCTTACGTGAAGCTGTTCGATGAGGAACGGGAGCTTACCGTAATACTGATGGTGGACGCTTCGGCTTCCGGATATTTCGGCACCGGCGAGAATTTCAAGACGGAAGCGGCCGCCGAAATATGCGCGACCATAGCTTTTTCGGCCATAAAAAACGGCGACAAGGTGGGACTGATGATTTTCACCGACCATGTGGAGCTGTTCATTCCGCCTTCGAAGGGAAGCAAGCATGTTCTGCGCATAATCCGGGAAATCCTTTACTTCAGACCGGTTGGAAAAAAGACAGACTTGAAAGGCGCTCTGGAAAATCTTAACCGCGCCATTCGGCGCAAGGCTATCGTTTTTCTGATTTCCGATTTCGAAGCCGACGGCTATGAGAAACCTATGCGGGCGGCCGCCCGCAGGCACGACCTGATTGCGGTGGAAGTGTACGACCCCGCCGAAAAAACCCTGCCGGAAGCAGGGCTTTTGTGCCTGATAGATTCGGAAACGGGCGAGGAGATTCTTATCGACAGTTCCGACGAAGATTTCCGGCGCCGGTATGAAAATGAGATATCCCGGCGAGAAGCAACGCTTAAAAAGCTTTTCGGCCGGTACGGCATAGACCGCATCCGCATAAGAACCGATTTCCCTCCCGTGGAGCCGTTAATCAAATTTTTCAGAACGCGGGAAAAAAGGCGGGTCGCTCACGGATAAAACCGGAAGCTGTTATATGCGCAAATCCGCGGGCAGAATAATACTGTTAATTATTTGCTCCATATCCCTGCGCGCCGCGCCCGCGCTCGCCGATGTTGCCCTTTCCGCAAAGGTTTCGCCCGCAACCGCGACTATCGGCGACCGCCTTACTTACACGATAACGCTGAGAGGCGATGCAGGCGAGGAGTTGAGGCCGCAGGTAAGGCTAACCGACCCCGGCCCGTTTGAAATTATCGGCGTTAAAGAGGAAAAGCCCGCAACGCAAGCCTCCGGCGCCACTGCCGCCGGCATAGTTTTTACGCTGGCGCCGTTTGAAACAGGCCGCCTGAAACTGCCGGTATATGTTTATGAATGGAAAGACGCATCGGGCAAAACGCGCACCGCAAAAACATCCGCGATTTTCGTGGAAATCAAATCGGTAATCGCCGATAAAAGCACGGAGCCAAACCCGGACGCCATTAGAAGCCAGGCCGAACCAAAAATCGACTGGGCAGGCTATATACCGGCGGTGCTGATAATCCTGCTTGTTACAGCGGCGGCCGTTTTGCTGTTCGCTTTCATCAGAAAACGCAACCGGCAAAAGGCGGCACCGCCCCTGCCTGCCGAAACGCCGTATGAGGCGGCGGTGAAAAATCTGCACAGAATAAAAAGAAAAAACCTTTACGCTTCGGGAAAAGTGAAAGAATATTTTTCGGATATATCGGACACGATACGAAGATATATCGAGGACGGGTTTCATGTGGAAGCGATGGAAAAAACCACCAGCGAACTTGAAAACGATTTTCCGAAACCGCTGATAACCTTCCGGGGAGAAGTTACAGATATGCTGAAACTATGCGACGGCGCCAAATTCGCGAAAATCATCCCGACGCCTAATGAAGCGGAATCCATTTTAAAATCTGCCGGCGACTTCGTTGAAAAAACCGGGAGGCCGAAAAGCGCGCCTGAAGAAGAGGTGGGCCCGGTTTAGGGTAAGATTACTCTCCGCCCCTCTGGCCACCCAGAAACGGATTGGCCGTAAAATAATCGTCCATGAAATATTCAATAAGCTTTACTATCCGCGCCTCGACGCTCTTCGGAAAATCCCTGCCCGGCGTTACCTTGTACGACCCCATCATCCAGATGGTTCCTTTTCTCAGCTTATAGGTCGTGTTTATCACTGTGTCGTTGAAAATATTCAGGTCGATAAAATAGGTTACGCCGTAACCATCCGGCGGCATTTCCTGCCTTATATTCACGATAACGTGCGCCAGCGGAGTAGTGGAGGGATTATCGGCCAGCTTGATTCCTTTGCCGACAAGCTTTGATTCAACGAGTGTTTTTACGCTTGAAGGGGTCAAAAGCCCGTCCGGCTCGAAATTTTCGACTTTCACCACAAACCGGTTCGGAAGCCCTACCAGCCGGCTTTGAAGGACAGTGAGCTGAAGCGCGGAAGCGCTTTTGGGGAAACCCGATAAACCGATTAAAAAAACCGCCGGCAAAACCAGCGTCAATACGAAATTATTCCTGCCTTTCATCATTCAGGGCAATTCTATCTTCATTATTCAAAAAGAGAAAGTCTAAAAAACATTTCGGCACTTTTAAAAAAAAGCTAAAAAGCCATGGCGGCGAACGAAACCATGGAATCGTTGTCTCCCTCCACATTCTGGCGGTATTCCATCAGCTCCCCTTTTCGCCCGTTCAAAAGATCGAAAAGGACATACAGCGCGGGAAATCCGCAGACGTGGTTTTGCGGGTTCACCTCTTTCATGAATTCAACAAAAACTTCCCTGTCGCCGTCGGCCAGCAACCTGAGAAGCTGTCTATCGTCCCTTTCCACCTTCTCAAGCAGTTCCGGCGTTACGCCTTCCTTCCGTCCGAACCGACGCCCCATATGGGAAAGATCTATGCCGGCTATAACCGCAACCTTGCCGTTCTTTTGCTCCACAGTTTTCCGCAGAGCGGCCGAAAACCGGTTTATCCGTTTCGCGTTGAATTTGGGATGGTGAAGATCGTCCATATATTCCGGAAAGGAAAACAGAATCGGCACGATTTTCCTCGATGTTTCATTCCCGCCGAAGATTTTTTGCAAAAACAGCACCTGGAACTCGGCGGAATGTTCCACTTTATGCGCGAACTCCTGCTCGAACAGAGGCTCCCCGAACTCTTTCTCCAAGTTTGCGAGGAACTCCGCGTCTATTGAGCTGGAGCCTAGCGGAGTCTGAAAATCCTTGTTGGTGCAGGTAAAGAAATCTTCCGCGAGAGTGTGGCCGATGGCGAGAATCACGAAAGTCTCGGCCGGGGAATTTCGCAATCCCGCGTAGGCTTTGCCGAAAACAGCGCCTCCCGCGTGCAGGTCTATATGCGGGGCGACTATCGCGAACGGAGGATTTTCCCTCGCCGCTCCGCCGGCCAGAAACGAATCCAGCAGTTCCGAAACTTTTGCCGGGTCATCCGGGTAGCTTGCGCCCGCAAGAGAGGATTTTCTTATTCGGCTTTTCCTGAATTCTTCAATGATGGATTTTTTGTATTTCTGAAAATTGTCGTTCTCTAGGAAAAACGCTTTATCTAGAATCTTAACCAGTTTTTCAATATCGCCCATGTCGAGCGGCGAGCTGAAGTTTTCCTGAAATGCGCGCCGAATATCATCGATGCTGTTTTGGCCGTTCATCGCCGTTACAAGCCAGTAAGCCGCTGGAGAAAGGGTAATGCTGTTGTTAGAAAAACGGAGAGGGTCGCGCAAAAGTACAGTCTGCTCGCCGTTGTGAACGAACGGCATCGGCTCAAGCTCCCGAACAAGCGGCCGGCGGTCGGAAAAGTTCATGAATATTCCGGCTTAATTGCCAGGGCTACAAAACTTTCATGGCGTCAAGCGCGAGGGCTACCCGTTCGGCTCCGTTGCCGTCGATTATCTTTCTTCCTTGCAGACCCATTTCGCGCCAGCTCGTCTTTATCGCGAAGAATTTCTTAATCGCCACGGTGATTTCCTGTTCCGACATTTCGGTGGCAACCCCGCCATGGAGGCCGACTCCCGCTTTTTCCCATGTAATGCTGTTGTCCTTATGGCGCGCGCTGGTAAGCAACACCAGAAACGGAGCGCCCGCCGCCGCAAGGTTCATTGTGGTAAGCCCGCCGGCGGTAATCGCCGCGTCGCAATCCGAAAAAATTTCCGGAACGTCGCATACGCCTTCAAAAACATCGCATTTATGGCGAAGGCCGGACGGTTTTGGGCCTTCAACGTATAACCCTCTCAGAAGGGTTATGCGGAAGTTTTCGTCCACCGCGTCCAGCGCTCTCAATACTTTGTCCGTCTGATCCTGCGCGTCCGACCCCCCCATGCTTATAAGGATATTCGGCTCTTCTATATCGCAGTTCCATTTGACTTCCACAAACCGTTTTTCCACAAGAGCGTAATCCGGCCCTGTAAGCAGGTTCTCCGTGCACTGATTGTATCGGGACGTATCCACATTTAGATTGTAATTGATAACCGCATCCGCATCCGAGCAGGCTGTGTATTTGTCGTCAATCGCTACGATTTTCGCTCCGCCGGCCTTCAACCCGCGCCTGTAGTCTTGCGTAATCATCTTGGAATCCAGAATGGTCGCCTCGGCTCCGAACATTTCCATAACGTTCAGGTGGTTATAGACCATCTTTGCCAGCGAAGGAGGCGCAAAGCCCATGAACTTGATATTGCGATAGTCAAAGAAATTCGCCACGTTTTTGTCTATCACTGTAATGAGAAACAGAACATCGTAGCCCTGCTTTTTTAGCTGTTGCGCAAGCACCACCGACCGAACCAGATGGCCGAACCCTATCACCCTGGAACCGTCCGCCCTGAAAACTATCTTTCCTTTTTGGTTTTCCACGTCCAAGCCTTTCCCGCTACCCGTCCCTATCCTTCCTGCTGGTAAGAAACGCTTCCATGAACCGCATTATATCCCCATCCAGCACGGAATCGGTATTCCCTGTTTGAAGGTTCGTCCTGATATCTTTTACCATTCTATAAGGATGAAGTACATAGGAGCGAATCTGGCTTCCCCAGCCGATATCCTTTTTATCGGCTGAAAGAGTTTCCGCCTTTTCCCTGTTTTTCTGTTTTTCAAATTCATACAGCCTGGCTTTCAGGACTTTCATGGCGGTGGCCTTATTTTTATGCTGAGACCTGTCGCTCTGGCACTGCACCACTATCCTCGAAGGAATATGCGTTATGCGCACGGCCGAATCGGTGCGATTTACATGTTGCCCGCCCGCCCCGGAGGCGCGGTAAGTATCTATCTTCAGGTCTTTTTCGTTTATTTCCACGTTTACGTTTTCGTCCAGCTCGGGAAATACGAAAACCGACGCGAACGAAGTATGCCGGCGTTTGCTGGCGTCATACGGCGATATGCGCACCAGGCGGTGAACGCCGCTTTCCGCTTTAAGATAACCGTATGCGTAATCTCCTTTTATATCGAGCGTGGCGCTTTTTATGCCGGCTTCCTCGCCCGGCTGAATATCGATGAGTTCGCTTTTAAAGCCTTCCGTTTCGGCAAAGCGGGTGTACATCCTCAAAAGCATCTCCGCCCAGTCCTGCGATTCCGTGCCGCCCGCGCCGGGATGAATCGTAAGGATGGCGTTGCCTTTGTCATGCTCGCCGGAAAGGGTCTGGCGGATTTCAAGAGAAGCGACTTTATGAGAAAGGCTGTCCAGATCGCGGTTTATCTCCAGAATGGATTCGGCGTCATTTTCCGCAACGGCCATATCGAAAATCTGAGAAGCGTCTTCAACGGAGCCGTACAGTTTCTGAAATTCCTTTAGGAGCGCGGCTATACCCGTTTTCTCTTTCAGTATGAGGGGGGCGGATTCGGTATCTTTCCAGAAATCCTGTTCCTGGCTTTGTAGCTCCAGTTCGGCTAGTCGTTTTTCCTTACCGGCAAGGTCAAAGAAAACCTCGAAGCCGCTCAAGACGGGAGGTTAATCCGCCGAGAATTTCTTTTATTTCCTCGTTTGAACGTTCCATGTAACGTTTTCTTACCGGTACTTTGCCAGGATCTCTTCGTTGGCTTTAATAAGGTCGGTTAGATTCGCGCGAATGTTGTTGAATATATTTTCACCCAGCACAAGTAAAACCGCCTTGCCGGCCGGAGTGCTGGCGCCCTTGATATGGGATAAACCAGCGCCGCCCTTTGCTTTCGCCAACGCCTGTGCGACCTCTTCATCGGTGAAAAGCTCTTTTTCACTATAAACATAGGCGCATTTCACATAATCCCTTTCCTTCAGCTCATTTACGATAGTTGAGCGGATTATGTTTTCCATTTTAATGCTTGCCGGCTTTTTGGGCTTCGAATTCATAATCTTTTTTACGTCCCGGAAGTATTTTTCACTTACAGCGCTCTTTGTGAAAAGCTCGGTTGGTATCTTGGAGCTTATTTCAACAGTAACCCCCTCCTGCGTAATTTTACCGGGACCAAGTTCGTAAGTGATGGAACCGGTAAGAAAACGGTTCTGTTTTTTTGGTTTATACTTGGCGCACATGTCGGCCCTCAAGCGATTAAGAGCCTCCTGTATGACGGAGAGAAAAACTTTTTCCCTTAAACTATCCATTTTTTTCTCCAAAAAACTTACAAATCAAGAATTTGCTATAAAAACGAAATATTTACCGATGCTTGGAAGTGAAGAAAGATTAACAAACCAGCTATTTCCAGTCAACCTGTTACTCATAAATTCCCGATTAAAAAGAGTAAAAAATGATTGACCAACGTAAAAATATGTGCAAATATTATTCAACATAATAAATTTAAATATCGCCAATTTAATAAGCGAATAAATATAGGGTTAAGTATGATTGCTTCCAAAAAGAAAGTTCCGGTTACCACGCATCTGTATGAAAGCCAAGTGATTATGCTGAATAAAATCGCCAAGGAGTTGCAGGTTACCAAAGCTGTCCTTTTCCGGACTGCCATCGAAGAGCTTTTGAAAAAGTACGAAGATAAACAGCTCAATATCGGAATTAAATGAATTTAACAGGCAAAATGCCGAAAAAACCAAAAAGAAGGGAGGTTGTAACTACATGGCAGTAAAAAAGAAGAAGGCGGCCAAGAAAAAGGTAGCCAAGAAGAAAGTCGCTAAAAAGACAGTGGCTAAGAAAAAGGTAGCCAAGAAAAAGGTCGCTAAAAAGAAGGTGGCTAAGAAAAAGGTAGCCAAAAAGAAAGTCGCTAAGAAAAAAGTGGCTAAGAAAAAGGTAGCCAAGAAGAAAGTCGCTAAGAAAAAAGTGGCTAAGAAAAAGGTAGCCAAGAAGAAGGCCACTAAAAAGAAGGCGGCCAAGAAAAAGGCTAAAAAGAAGTAGTTGCTCAAGAGGCTTAAAAACAGCGCTTTTTGAGCCGGGTGAAGTTTTATAACAACACTGCTTTGTGCTGATGCTTATGAAACCTTGAAAGCCGGCTTTTCGCGGCCTAATGCGGCAAGCTTTAACGGAAACCGGGGGTGTTTACGCGCCCCCGGTTTTTTATTTTCCGAATACCCCGTTCCATTCAAAATGGAAAACAGGTAGTATTTGGCGGGAGATGAAAAACATCCCTGAAATCGCAGGTTACGGCGTTCTGCCGATTCAATACCTCAAGCGGGCGACCGCGCACGGAATCATCTCAGCGGAGAAGTCTTTCCGCAGAGATCAGTTTCAGCCTTCCAGCATTGATTTACGGCTGGGGGGGAAAGCCTACCGCATAAGAAGCTCCTTCCTTCCCCAGAAAAGGACGATTCGCCAGACTCTCAAAGAGCTCATAATGTACGATATCAACCTCGCAAACGGGGCTATATTGGAGAAGGGCAACGTTTATCTTATTCCGCTCCTCGAATCACTCAACCTCC
Source organism: Nitrospirota bacterium (assembly GCA_024275775.1). Lineage (GTDB taxonomy): Bacteria > Nitrospinota_A > UBA7883 > JACRGQ01 > JACRGQ01 > JAJRYM01. Next base: position 9,544 of record JAJRYM010000105.1, on the reverse strand, counting down.
CGCCGGATGTAAGAGGGCGCACCAACCCGAAATCGTCCACCGGCAGGCTGGATATTTTTACAAGGGTGATTTCCGATTTTTCCCACAGGTTCGAGGATATAGCCCCCGGTTACAAAGGGGGTCTTTTCCTTGAGGTCGTTCCGCGCTCTTTCACCATAAAGGTTAAAACGGGGCAGACGCTCAACCAGTTGAGGCTGTTCAGAGGACAGACCGTTATTCCGGATGAAGAAATACGAAAAATGCACAAGGAAGCGCCGCTTCTTTTCCGCGACGGCGGAGGAAAGGTTAACCCGGTTATTCAGGACGGCATTTTCCTGAGCATAGAGGTAAGAAATAAAGCCAACGATATCGTGGGTTACATGGCCAAGAAAAACAGCACCGTTGTGGACCTCTCAAAAGTGGGTAAATATCATATTCGCGATTTCTGGGAGCCGATTAAAGCGCCTCATGAAAATTTTTTAATCCTTGAACCGGAAGAGTTTTATATTTTCGCTTCCAAGGAGCGGGTAAGGGTCCCGGTGGCCTGCTCGGCGGAGATGGTGGAATACGATGCCGGCTCCGGCGAACTGCGGACGCACTACGCCGGGTTTTTCGATTCGGGCTTCGGGGAAGGCACCGGCCGCAAAGGTACCAAGGCGGTGCTTGAAGTAAGGCCGCACGATGTTCCGTTTAGGGTGGAAGACGGCCAGATTTTCTTTAAACTGAGGTATGAAAAAATGTCCTCACGCCCCGATAAGGCTTACGGACAGGGCATCGGCTCCAGTTATCACGACCAGGAGTTAAAACTCAGCAAGCATTTCATGGATTAGCCGAAATGTCTTCCGCTTTCGATCCGTCCGGAGCATTCGCCGCAATGAAGCTTTTGCATCCGTCGCCGCAGGATTTCCGAAAAAGCGGGGCTATATCGGTAGCAATCGGGGCGGCGCTTGTTATACTGGGCCTGCTTGTGTTTCTTTTACTCGGCGTTCAAAACCGTATGGAAACAAGGCTGATTAATCCCGTATTGCTCTTGGCCGGCTTTTTCCTGCTTATGGCCATCTTCAGAAAATTGGCGGTCTCCCTGATGCCGATAGCCGTTTTTTACGATTCCGCTTCGGAAAGGCTGGTCTTTCGCGAAAGAAAACCGTTTACCGAAGACAAAACATATATAAAACTTGCCGATATCGACCGGGTAGCCATGCAGGCTGGAACAACACGCGGGGGCAGGCCGGAGCGATGGAAAGTGAGCGTAATCCTCGCCGATGGGCCGCATTTCACCCTCCCCGATTTTAACGTGGAACCGTTCGCAAAAAGAGCCGCCGCAAAAATCGCCGCGACAGCCGGAGTGAAAATGGTTTTCGCAGATGAGAAAGGAGTGGAAACGGTTTCTTCTCCCGCCGAAGAAGGTTTTCAGCCGCTTATTAGCCGCATCGGAAACCGCAGGGCGCCCGCATGGAACGAAACTCTTCAGATAAAGCGCGATAAATCCGCGAACGGCGTTAGATGGGATGTCGGTCTGCCGGGCTGGGTTACCGCATCGCTGTTCGGCTTCGCGTTTCTTAACGTGTTTGCCGGCGTCTTAATATGGCTCCGGCTTGAAAAAGATATCGCCAGATGGGCGAGCATCCCTTTTTTCATAACGACCTTAATTCTGTTCGTAATAACGGGGATGGTGAAAACATTCCGGCGGACTATTGAACTGTCGCCGGAAGGAATCGATTTCCGCGGCTCTCTCATCCCGCTGAACAGGCTGGAGGATGTTCAACTGAAATACGGGCGGTGGAAGAAGCTTCTGCTTATTTCACCCGAAGAAACCATCGTCCTGATGGTAACGGAAAGCCAAGGCAAATGGCTAAAGGAAGATATTGAGTTTGAAATCCAAAAACTGAAAAAGCCGGCCTGAAAACCAGCCGAAAAACCGCAGGCGGCTATCTTCGCACCGTGGCCGGATCGGGCACGGTTTCGAGAAAAGCCTCGTTGCTTTCGAACTCCATGAACTTGCTCAGAAACATGCGGTATTTGTCGCCCCGTTTGTCATCCATCATGGCGCGCCTCAGGAGGTTCGCCTTTCTCAAAGTTTCCGGAAGCATGAGCTTTTCGTCTTTCCTTGTGCCGGACTGCTGGAAGTTCACCGCTGGGAAAATCCGGGAATCCGCAAAGTAGCGGTCCAGCACCAGTTCCGAATTACCCGTGCCTTTGAACTCCTGAAAAATAAGCTCGTCCATTTTGCTCCCGGTATCGACCAGTATGGAGGCTATTATCGTGAGGCTTCCCTTCTCTTCCAGATTTCTCGCGGAACCGTAAAACCTTCTGGGGAAAGCCAGCGCGCCGCTGGAAAGGCCGCCGGAAAGCGTTTTGCCGCGACTGTCGAAATCCCGGTTAAACGCCCTGCCAAGCCTTGTGAGCGAATCTACTATCAAAACAACGTCCTTCCCTTCCTCGGCCAGGCATTTAACCCGCTCGAAAACAAGGTGCGCCACCCTTATATGCTCTTTGTTGGGGCGGTCGAAATCGGTGGAGATAACCTCGCCCTTAACAGTACGTTTGAAATGGGTGGATTCCTCCGGCCGCTCGTCAACAAGGAAAACAATGAGGTGCGCTTCCGGATGATTGGTTTCAACCCCGTTGGCGATTTCTTCCATAATGGTCGTTTTGCCCGCCTTGGGCGGCGAAACAATCAAAACCCTCTGCCCTTTTCCAATGGGGACGAACATATCTACAACTCGGGTGGATAGCGGCTCCCGTCCGGTGGAAAGAATAAGCGGTTCATCCGGGTCAATCGCCGTAAGCTTGTGGAAAGGGGTAACATGGCCAACCTCGCCGGGCGGCAGGCCGTTTACCGACTCAACTTGTTCCACCGCTATGTTCGGCTGGTTTCTAAGTTTTCTGCCGGAGCCCTCTACATGCATTCCGTTCCGCAGGCGCAGTTTATGTATGATTTTCGGAGCGATATAGGGGTCGGTGGGGGAGATGGCGAGATTGTTTGTGACATCCCGCAAAAACCCGTAACCTTTTGGTACGATTTCAAGAATGCCTGACGCTACATTGTCCATAAGTCTGGTTTAACCTCAAATAAAAATCGCCGGTATTAAGAAAAAGCGGTTTACCGGGCCGGCAAGCTCATTCCGCTCACATGGCATACCGGCACACAGCCAAATAAAATAACGCTGTAAATAACCGGGCTGGTCTTTCTTGTTCCCAGTCAAACGCGGTCGGCATAAAACACCTCCGCCTTTGCTGGAATTAATACTAAGTGGAAATCAACCGCTTCCGCGGTCAATCTTTTCCTGTATTTTACTTTCCCCTGTTTCGTTTGTCCATCCTAAATCCTTTTGCATTATACGCTTTACCGACTTCACCCCGTCCACCTTTTTAACCGCTTCGAGAACCCTGTTAAGGTGCGGCAGGTCTTCAATCTCCAGAGTTATATCCAGCTCTCCCCATTTCGCGTCGACCTGTGCAACAACCGCTGTGGATATATTAGCGTTGCACGAGGCTATGGCGGCGGTGATAGTGGCGAGCTGGCCGGGCTGGTTCGCCGAATGGACTACTATCCGAACCGGATGCAACTGTTTTTTCGCTTCGACATCCCATTGCGCTTCGACAAGTTTTTTCGGGTCCGGTTCAAGTTTTTTCAGCAGAGGACAGGATTTGGTATGAATAACCATCCCCTGCCCGCTTGTTATATAGCCGAATATTCTATCCCCCGGCACCGGATTACAGCACTGCGCGAACCGCACAAGCCTGTTTTTCAGGTCGCCTACCTGCACCGCCGGAGCTTCTGCAGACTTTCTCCGCAAAATTTTCTGTATAAACCCCTTTATGGAAGATTGCCTCTCCGTCCGGATTTTTGTCCACGCTTCGGGCGGTAGCAGTTTCTGCAGAAAGCCGTAAACAGGCATTTTGGAAAAACCTATTTTTTGTAAAAGCAGTTCCGTGTTTTTAAACCCGAGCCCTGTGGCGGCGGTGGCGAGCGCTTCCGGTGTGAAATATTTTTCCGGTTCCAGCCCGAACTTACTCAGCTCGGTCTTGATAATCTGCTCGGCGAGCCTGATGGCGTCTTCTCGCTCCCTGCTTCTGATATATGAAAGAATGCTGGTGCGGGCATGCGAAGTTTTGACTATTTTCAGCCATTCACGATCAGGTTCCTGAGTTTGGGAAGTGATAACTTCCACCGTATCGCCGTTTTCCAGCAGATAATCCAGATCCACCGGGTTACTGTTTACAAGCGCGCTTACGCAGTGATTGCCTATTTCGGTATGGACGGCGTAGGCGAAATCAAGCGGGGTGGCCCCTTTGGGGAAAGCTTTCACCTCTTGATTGGGAGTAAATACGTAAACCTCGTCCGGAAACAGGTCCAGCTTGACATTTTCCAGAAATTCTTCGGAATCGTCCAGGCTTCTTCCCATATCGATAAGACGGCGTATCCACATGAAACCGTCGTCGTCGGCGGCCTTTAATCCACTGCCGTCCTTGTACCGCCAGTGGGCGGCGATGCCGTTTTCAGCCACCATGTGCATCTGTTGCGTGCGAATCTGGAATTCAACCCTCCTGCCGTTGCCGGTGACAACAGTGGTATGAATCGATTGATACATATTCTCTTTCGGGATGGCTATGTAATCCTTAAGTTTGCCGGAAATTGGTTTCCATTGCTCGTGAACCTGGCCGAGCACTCTGTAACAGTCGGAGCGGGAGGCGGTTATAACGCGCACGCCGATGATATCGTGCACCTGATCGTAATCCAACTCCTGCTGTTTCATTTTCTTGAAAATGCTGTAAGGGTTTTTCACGCGGGCGGTAACATCGCACGCTATATGTTCCTTCATAAGGATTTCCTTGGTCTGATTGCAGATGGCCTGAATGATTTTTTCCAGTTCCTCTTGCCGTTCTGCCAGCTTTTTCCCAAGCTTTTTATGTTCGACCGGGTGAACGTACATGAAGGCCAGTTCCTGCAATTCGCTTTTCATCCACGAAATGCCGAGCCTGCCCGCTATAGGAGCGTAAATATCCAGCGTTTCGAGGGCGATGGCTTTCTGCCGGTGGGAAGGAAGATGTTCGAGCGTTCTCATGTTGTGCAGTCGGTCGGCCAGCTTGATTATTACTATCCTTATATCTTCGGAAAGAGCGAGAACCATCTTCCGAACATTTTCGGCCTGCCTCTGCTCCCTCGTCCGAAACCTGATTTTGGCGAGCTTGGTCAGCCCTTCTACCATCCGGGCTATCTCTTCCCCGAAAAGTTTGCTGATGTCCTCAACCGTGGCGTCCGTATCTTCCACTGTGTCGTGCAGGAGCGCCGTGGCGATAACGGACGGCTCCATCTTCAACTGCGTGAGGAGAAGCGCCACCTCCATCGGATGGCTCATGTAAGGCTCTCCGGAAAGTCTGGCCTGCCCGCCGTGCACCTTGGATGCGAAGGCGTACGCGCCAAGAATATCCCGCACGTCGGCGTCGGATCTGTATTTGCGCAGGGATTCTATAATATCCTCAAGGTGGATACCTTTTCCCCCGCCGGTAAGATTTTTAGCTCGCATAATATTCTTTCAAATTACTTTTTTTCTTTTAATGGAACCTGGCACTATAATAACCGCCATGTTTAATACGATTCTAAGAAAAATGTTCGGAAGCCGCAATGAACGCGAGCTGAAGAGGATTGGTGAAACCCTGGAGAAGGTTAACAGCTTCGAGCCGGATATATCCTCGCTGACAGACGACAGTTTGAAAGCAAAGACCGCCGAGTTCAGGGAAAGGGCGCAAAAAGGGGAGTCGCTCGATTCAATCCTGCCGGAAGCTTTCGCCGTTGTGCGCGAAACCGGCAAACGGGTTTTAAGCATGCGCCATTTCGACGCGCAGATAATCGGCGGGGTGGTTCTTCACGAAGGGAAAATAGCGGAAATGAAAACCGGCGAAGGTAAAACGCTGGTGGCCACACTGCCGGTTTATCTGAACGCTCTTTCCGGCAAGGGCGTGCACGTTGTTACGGTAAACGACTATCTTGCCTCGCGCGACGCTGAATGGATGGGTCAAATCTACCGTTTCCTTGGCATGAGCGTCGGCGTGATCGTGCACGACATGCCCGAAGATGAGCGAAAAAAGGCTTACAATTCCGATATCACCTACGGGACAAACAATGAGTTCGGCTTCGATTATCTCCGCGACAACATGAAATTCGATATCGAATCATGCGTGCAAAGGGAACTCAATTACGCTCTCGTGGACGAAGTCGATTCCATACTCATAGACGAATCCAGAACGCCGCTTATCATTTCCGGGCAGGCGGAGGAATCGACCGACAAGTACGTGAAACTCAACGGAAGCATTCCGCCCCTGCTGAAAAAGGACCTGTACTACAACATAGATGAAAAAGCGAAAACCGTTACTCTCACCGAAGAAGGCGTGGCCAAAGCCGAGGAAGTTCTGAAGCTGGACAACCTGTACGACCCGCGCAATGTGGAGATACTGCACCATCTCAACCAGGCTCTCAAGGCGCACACGATTTTTCAGCGCGACGTAGATTACGTCGTAAAAGACAATCAGGTAATGATTGTGGACGAATTTACCGGCAGACTCATGCCGGGAAGACGCTATTCGGAAGGGCTCCATCAGGCGCTGGAAGCGAAAGAAGCTGTGAAAATCGAAAACGAAAACCAGACGCTCGCCACGATAACCTTCCAGAACTATTTCCGCCTTTACAACAAGCTGGCCGGCATGACCGGCACCGCGGATACCGAGGCTGAGGAGTTCCAGAACATATATAAACTCGAAGTAATCATTCTCCCCACCAATCAGCCGATGATAAGGGACGATATGACCGACCTCATCTACCGCACTGAAGAGGAAAAATACGAGGCCATCGTCGAAGATATAATTGAAACCCATGCCAAAGAACAGCCTGTGCTGGTTGGCACCATATCGATAGAAAACTCCGAAAAAATATCGCGGATGCTTAAAAGAAAAGGCGTAAAACACAACGTCCTTAACGCCAAGCATCATGAGCGGGAAGCTGAAATCGTGGCGCAGGCCGGGCGCAAGGGCGCGATAACGATCGCCACGAATATGGCCGGCCGCGGAACCGATATCGTGCTTGGCGGCAACCCCGAAAAGCTGATGGAATCATCAGGCATCGACCGGGAGGAAAACCCGGAAGAATGGGAAAAACGGTACGAGGAACTAAAAAGAGAGTGCGAAGAGGGGCATAAAGCGGTGGTGGCCGCCGGCGGCCTGAAAATCATAGGCAGTGAAAGGCACGAATCCCGCCGTATCGACAACCAGCTTCGCGGACGGTCGGGGCGTCAGGGCGATCCGGGCACGTCCCGCTTTTACATTGCGCTCGAAGACGACCTGATGAGAATATTCGGTTCGGAACGAATCTCATCCATCATGGAAAAACTCGGCATGCAGAAAGGCGAACCGATAGAGCATAAAATGGTGACGCGGGCCATAGAAAACGCGCAGAAAAAAGTGGAAGGCCACAACTTCGATATTCGCAAACATCTCCTTGAATACGACGACGTGATGAACAAGCAGAGAGAGGTAATCTACAGCCAGCGGCGGATGGTGCTGGAAGGCGACGACCTCCGCGAAGAAGTGATAGAGATGGCAAAGGAGATGGGCGAAGAGATTGTTATGGAACATGTCTCCGAAAAAGACCACCCTGAGCAATGGGATCTCGAAGGGCTTAAAAACAGGCTTTCCGGCAAGTACAGCCTTGACATATCCCTTGACGAAAAACGGAATCTTAGAATCGGGGAAAAGGAACTTTCGGCGGATTCTATGCTACCGGAAGATATTCTTGAAACCGTCGATGAGGAGATGGAAAAAGCCTACAAAAAACAGGAAGAGACCGTAGGCGATAAACGGATGCGCGAGCTGGAGCGGTATATCATGCTCAACGTTCTCGACGGCAGATGGAAAGATCATCTGCTGAACATGGATCACCTGAAGGACGGCGTCGGCTTCCGTGGATACGCTCAGAAAGACCCGCTTAACGAATACAAACGGGAAGGACACGAACTTTTTGAAGAAATGATAAAAGGTTTCAAGGAAGAGGTCTCTTCTATTCTTTTCCACCTGAAGGTTGAGGAAGGAACCGAGGCGCCGGTGGCCCGCCAACAACGCGAACAGCAGGTTATAGAACATCACGGCGAAAGCGACGGCACAACGACTAAAACCGTCAGGAGAAAAGATAAAAAGGTCGGCAGAAACGACCCCTGCCCATGCGGGTCTGGCAAAAAGTACAAGAAATGCCACGGCCGGCCGGCCTGACCGTTCCTAAAGTCGGCAAAAACAGCCCCTGCCCGCCGGCAAGATATAAAATAGTAAACGACAGGTTGACAAGAAAACAACGTCCCTGTATTCTCACAATTTCGCGGGCCGCTAGCTCAGTTGGTAGAGCAACGCCCTTTTAAGGCGTGGGTCGAAGGTTCGAATCCTTCGCGGCTCACCATTTTTTTGCGAAGCAGACAAGTCCCCATCGTCTAGTCTGGTCCAGGACACCGCCCTTTCACGGCGGCAACAGGGGTTCAAATCCCCTTGGGGACGCCACCCACTGCGTGGGAGGCAAAGGCTGAAAACCTGAAAGTGCGGCGTTAACCTACGCTCCTTCTCTCGACAGTTCGCGGGCCTCGTCCTGCTTGCCTCTCTTCGTAAATAATCCACTCACATCCGGAATTTAAAAATGCTATTTCTACAATTTAGCTAGGAATTTAGTGGCTTCACCATAACCTTTGCGCGCAAACACTTCTAAAGCGTTCTTTAGGTGAGTGTGAGTTTCACTCTTGGTGATTAGTTCGCTGATACACTTTTCCAAATTATAATAATTCATTTTCGCATTTTGGGCTATAGTTTCTAATAAGCGTGAGGATTCTTTTGGGTACTTACTTAACAAGCCAGATTTATTTAGCCGACGAAAGAAGATGCCATCTATAGAGTATTCAACAGTTAATTTGCTGATATTTTTTACAATATCCGGAAAAACAGGATCGAGGCACAGAGCCCATCCAACCATTTCCCCAATTTCTTCAGAGGTAAGAGGCTTTGGCTTGCCATCTATACGATTATCCCAATATGAACTAAGCCAATGATCCCACACTATTATTTTCCTCTTATCATCCATTCTTCTTAATTCGGAGCCCAGATAACCAGCAAAAATTTTCCGATCACTATCTTCAACTGTTGATATAAAGCTATTAAGCCAATCACCCCGCACTTGTTCCAAGTTGCTTAGCATGGATATAGATGCAACGTGAACTACTAATCTTTCTCTTTGTTCTTTGAGCTTAGTGTTTATCTTTGAAAAACATTGCTGGTAGAAAGGTAATAGGAGTAAGAGTAAGTCATCATGCCACTTGCCATACCCTAAAAAACCAACCCAAACCTGTTGCGCTATGGTTTCGTTCTTCTCCCAGTTAAAAAGTGGAATGAAATTATCATTAGTCCAGTCTGGGTCAACAGAGAAAAGGAAGCTTAGTCTAGTCGCTAAATTAACTCGAGCCATATTTGCAGTAAAACTATCTCCGTTCGTGATCTCCTTAAGCTTGTCTCGATATGATTTTGGAATGCGTTTGGA